>NZ_JAFMPN010000003.1 GCF_017351175.1 Desulfovibrio sp. Huiquan2017
TGGCCGGACCCCACGGTGGCGGGGAAATAGTCCCGCTGGCGAGGCCTTCCCGGTCGTACCAGCACTGGCAGATGAGCCGGTTGTCCAGATGCGCCTCGAAGAGCCTCCCGGCCTTGTCGTAGGCATACTTCCAAACGCTGGGCCGACCGGCCACGGTTTCGGTTTTCTCCGCGATTCGACCGCTTGGGTCATGCTTCAGCCTCATTTCAAATACGCTCATAGGATCTCCTCCAGGCCACTGAGCTGACAGCCCTGTCTTTGTTTGCGGAGAGCGTATCACGGTTTTTTCGGCCAAAATGAGCGAAACACGGCGTTGTCGTTCCACAACGACTTCATGTCGGCAAAATGCAGACAGCCGTCGCCCAAAAACAGCCTTGGTTCGATCGATTGTGCTTGACAGTATTTTCGAACATATCTTCATCCGCCCCAACCGCCCGACCTGCAGCAGAAAAGAGGGCCGCCAAGGGAGTACCCCTGGCGGCCATGATTTCGATCTATTCGAAGAGCTCGCCGACGCTCATGCCCACATAGGCATTTACAGCAGACTCGGCCTGTTCGTTCGTCATGGTTATGGTGCGGCTCCCCCCACTCTGACGGTTGACGTCTATGCCGAACTTGCGGAGGAAAGCCTGGACTCGCGTCAGATTCTTACCAAATGAAGCCGCAGTCTTCGGCCAGACATTAAGCCAAGCCACCCGTTCGCCAACGACATCTTCCAACACTTGAAAGAACGCGGAAGGAGTCCCTTCCCAAGCTTCTTTTCTTGACCGGATAATTCGGCAGAGATATCAATACATCTTGATTTACTCATTTAGATGCTTCCGCAATGGCAGCACCAAAACATTTCACCCGGGCTTCAGTCTGGATAAAGAGGTTGAAATGAAAAAATTTTTGGGTGGCAAATTACTAGTTGCTGCTTTCCTTTTATTGGCAACATACAGCCTTGCTCTGGCCGCACCGACATCGTTTCAACAAGTGCCGCCGCTAAAAAGAATCGACGTAGGACCCGTCCAATTGGCCACATGCGTCATTCCGGGTAAAGGAGTACCTATCCTGTTCATCCACGGTTCTTGGGATGATCACAATGGTTGGCTACCCGTTGCCCGGACTTTGCGGCAAGAAGTGGACAATCCGATGGTTCTGTATGATCGGCGCGGGCATAGCGCCAGCACGAATGTCGCAGGACAGGGGCATATTTCCGATGACGTTGCGGACGCCGTAGAACTGATTCAAAAGCTACATCTTGGAGCGGTTCACGTTGTCGGCCATTCGTATGGTTCGAACGTCGCCATTGAACTGGTCAACAACCATCCGGAATTAGCCGCAAGCCTGTTTTTGTACGAGCCTCCGGCGTTTGGCATTCTGAAACATAAACCGCAATACACTAGCGTTCTTAAAGAAATGAAGACATCCATGCTTGAGGCAAAAGCGTTGTTGGAAAAAGGAGACATTGAGGAAGGAACAAAAGCCTTTGTCGAAAATGTCGCTTTTGGCAAAAACAGCTGGGAAAACCTTTTCGACGAGCGCGCACGGTCTTGCATGATAGCCAATGCCGACACATGGCTCGACCAATCCCGCGACAAGGAACGCCTTTCCATTCCTGTTGAAAAGCTCCGGGACTTCAAAAAACCGATGACACTCGTGTCCGGCGATGCGTCTTTGCCGGTCTATCAAGCTATTGCTGTGGAAATGCAAAAGAGCATCCCGGCCTTGCAAGTACGCCATTGCAAAGGAGCTGGCCACGGAGGTCCGGTTTCGGACCCGCAACAGGTGGCGGATTTCCTGAAAGCCCATCTTGCGCGAGTAGCCGGACAATAGTTCCACGCATAAAAAGCATTGCCGTACAAATAATGCGCGGCAACAACCATACGACAAAAAAAGGATTCAAAACACGCTCGCTACGCGGCTGATGTTTTGAATCCTTTTTCCAATCATATCAACATTAAGCCAGGGTTTGTCAACAAAATAACTACGCGTCATACTCGTCTCAGTGAAGGCGGTTATGAAACACCTGTACTGTCTTCGCGATGAAGAATTTGGCCGGATTGAGAACCTGATTGAGCAGGGAATGGAGAAGAAGATCGACCGCATACAATAAGGGGCCGAAAAACTACCTGAAATTCCGATCCATGATATCCTTGTAAACGCCGTTTTGCTTGAGGGAGTCGAGGGCATTTTGCCATCGCCGGATAACTTCGTCGGGGACATCCAGCGAGAAAGCCAACCAGGCGGCGGAATCCCCGAACTTGCAATCCGTGCGCTCGAAGTCCGCCGGATTGAGACCGGCCTGCCTGACCATATAGTAATAGGTGCGTTCGCCCATGAGCACGAGATCCACGCGGTCCTCGGCCAACTTGCGGAAACTGGACTCGTAGCTCGGGCCGATGTCGAGATTGGTAAATCCCGCGGCCGCCAGGGCCTGGTGGGTATAGCCGTCCTTACGCACGCCGATACGCAGGACCGCGCGGGCGTCGTCCAGGTTCTCGATCCTGAGGGGCGCGCCCCTGTGCTTGAAGAAGTAATCCCCCTCGCCGAAAATAGGCCCGACCCATTTGAAGAGCCTTTCCCTTTCCGGGATGCGAACGATGGCGAATAATGCCTGCCGGGGCAGCTTCTGCGTCTGCTCATAGCCGCGTAACCACGGCGTCTCCTGCAACGGACTGCTGTCGCCGACAATCCGCTGAATTTCCAGGACCACCTCGGGAGCAACGCCCCATACCCTGCCCTGGTCAGCGTAGACCAATGGAGGGTAGACTATGGCCTGCATGGCGAACTCGCCGCCAAAAACAGCCGTCGGCAGAAACAGCGTCAAGAGCACCATCAGACATATGCCCAGCACGATCATTCTCTGCACGTACTCTCCCACGTTGATAAAAAATAGATGGTCATCATATACTAGGCGTTAGGCACTGTCCATTATTGACTGAAAGAGCTTGGCTATTCCGCAAGCTCCCGTCCCTGCACGACCGAACGCTCCGTCCAGCATTCAATATTTTCTTGAAAATCAAATATATCAAGCCGAAACGGATGCGACTTTTTGATGACTTCACGCACGGAATGGGATAAATCCAAAAACGATTCATTATTGCATCAGCGACCGGCAGGAGCGTGACGCATGCCCAATACCCATCCCGTGGACATTCCCTTCCATTCCATCCTGAACCACCTGGACATCTCGGCGCTGGCCGCGGACTCCACCGGGCTCATCGCCTACGCCACGCCGAAAGCGGAACGGATCTTCGGATTCGAACCGGGCCGGATGCATGGACTGCCTCTGTCCGAAGTCCTGTCCGACGCCTTCATCAACGACGAGACGGACATGGACGAAAACGAAAACGAGAAGAAGGCCGCGCGCCTGACGCTGCCCGACGGCTCCATGAATTCGGTGTCGCACAGCCCCATTGTCTCGAACGGCGCGACCGTGGGCAGCCTGCTGACCTTTCACCCCGACCCGAGCCCGGAGCAGGTCGAGCGGACGCGGACCTACCGCACCCTTGCAGAACACATGGAGGCGGTCTTCAACGCGTCCAGCGACGGCATCTGGCTGACCGACGGGCGCGGCGTGGTCTTGAGCATCAACGCCGCCTCGGAGAGCCTCAACTCCATTTCGGCGGACGAGGTCGTCGGCAAGCCCGTGGCCGACCTTGTGGAAAACGGGGTCATCGACAGGTCCGCCACTATGGAGGTCATCCGCAAGCGACGGCGCGTCTCGGTCCTGCAGCAGGTCACCCGCACCGGCCGGCAACTCATCGTCACCGGCACGCCGACCTTTGACGGCGACGGCAACATCCGCATGGTGGTCCTGAACGAGCGGGACATCACCGATCTGAACGAGCTGCGCACCACCCTGGCCCAGACGCGCAAGGCCAAGGAAAAGGCCGAAGCCGAGTTGACCGGCATGTCGCTCATGGAATTGAAGAAAAGCCACGTGGTGGCCGAAAGCCCAGCCATGCGAAAAGCCATGGCCACGGCCCAGAAGTTGGCCCAGTTCGAGACCTCGGAGATCCTGCTCATGGGCGACTCCGGCACGGGCAAGGGACTGCTGGCCAAGTTCATCCACGACACCAGCCCACGGCGCGGCAAACCGTTCATCCAGGTCAACTGCGCCACCCTGCCCGAAACCCTGTTCGAGGCCGAATTGTTCGGTTACGAGAAGGGAGCCTTTACCGGGGCCTCCGAACAAGGCAAGTCCGGGCTGTTCGAACTGGCCTCGGGCGGCACCTTCTTTCTGGACGAGGTTGGCGAAATCCCGCTGGACATGCAGGCCAAGCTGCTCAACTGCCTGGACGACCACATGTATTACCCGCTGGGTGCGAGCAAACCCAAACGCATGAACTGCATCATTATCGCCGCCACCAACCGCGACCTGGAAACCCAGGTCCGCAAGCAGGCCTTCCGACGCGACCTGCTCTACCGGTTGAACACATTCACCGTGCGCATCCCCCCGCTGAGAAAACGGCCGGAAGACGTTTTCGAGTTGATCAATCACTACCTGCGGCAATTCAACGCCGCCTTCCGGACCGCCAAACGCATCGGCCCCGCAGGCATGAAGCTGCTCCAGTCCCATCCGTTTCCGGGCAACGTCCGCGAACTCATCGGCATCATCAAGAAGGCCGTGGTCATCTGCGAGGATGACCTGCTCGACGATTACCTGCGGGATATCTTCGAGCAAACCGAAGACGCCGTGTTGGAAAACGGCACCCTGCCCGAGGAAGTAGCCCGGCTGGAGCGCCGCATGCTCCGCCAGGCCATGGAGGCATGTTCCAACACTCGCGAAATGGCCGGATTCCTGGGTGTCAGCCAGCCCACCGTGGTGCGCAAAATGCATCGCTACAAGCTGAACAATCACTGATTCATAATTGAATCAACGCCCCTTCACAAAACACCACTTTCTTCATTATTGTCAATATCTTCACAATTTGTGTGGAGATAACTGCTGTGTATGCCTTTTTTGCAATTCAACGAGCAGCTTCCGCCCCGCTATGGCAGAATCGAATAGTGACAAAAACAAAATTGTTAATTTTGTGCATGATTTGATTATGAATCAAAACTTTATGTATTGATTTCAGCCTATTATGCAAATGATCTGATTCTATATTGCATCAGAGAGGGCGCGCGAGTCTTTTCCATTTTATATCTAACCACATGAAATAATAAAATTATTACAACTAGGACCAGCCTTTGCTTTAAGAGAGACGGTTTTCGACTTCAACTCTTACAATACTACATGGTGGATCATCATGACGAATGAAGAACTGCAACGAAGAAGAGAGAAGGCCGTCCCCAGAGGGGTGTCCAATGCCGGGCCCATTTTCGCCGCGAGCGCCAAGGGCGCGACCGTCACCGATGTGGAAGGTCGGGAGTACGTCGATTTCGCCGGTGGTATCGGCGTCAACAACGTGGGCCATTGCCATCCCAAAGTGGTCGAGGCCGTGCGCGAACAGGCGGGCAAACTGCTGCACTCCTGCTACCATGTCTTCCAATATGAAGGATACGTGGCTCTGGCCGAAAGACTCAACGCCCTGACCCCGGGAGACCACGCCAAAAAGACCGTGCTGGTCAACTCCGGCGCGGAAGCCGTGGAAAACGCGGTCAAGATCGCCCGCCGCGCCACCGGCCGCCCGGCCATCGTGGCCTCGGCCTCGGGCTTCCACGGCCGCACCCTGCTGACCGCGACCCTGACCGCCAAGGTCATGCCCTACAAGGCCGGGTTCGGCCCCTATGCCCCCGAAGTCTACCACATCCCCTACGCCTACTGTTACCGCTGTCCCGTGGGCCGCGCCTACCCCGGCTGCAACATGGAGTGCGCCGAGCTGCTGAAAAAGAGCTTCGTGGACATGGCCTTCCCCGAAAGCGTGGCCGCCGTGTTGCTGGAGCCCGTGGCGGGCGAAGGCGGCTTTGTGGTGCCGCCCAAGGAATATTTCCCACGCATCAAGGAAATTTGCGACGAATTCGGCATCCTGTTGATCATCGACGAAGTCCAGTCCGGCATCTGCCGTACCGGGACCCTGTTCGCCATCGAGCAGTGGGATGTCATGCCCGACCTGCTGACCTCGGCCAAGTCCCTGGGCGGCGGCACGGTCCTGTCCGCCTGCACCGGCCGCGCCGAGATCATGGACGCGCCCCAGGTGGGCGGCCTGGGCGGGACCTACGGCGGCAACCCGGTAAGCTGCGCCGCGGGCCTGGCTGTGCTCGACGTGGTCGAAAGTGAAAATCTGGTCGAAAAATCCCGGAATCTCGGGACCAAGGTGCGCACCGCCTTCGATGACCTGGCGAAAACGTACGACTGCATCGGCGATGTGCGCGGCCTGGGCTCCATGCTGGCCATGGAGCTGGTTCACGACCGGGCCACCAAGACCCCGGCCCCGGACATCGCCAAGGCGCTGGTGGCCAAATGCCGCGAAAACGGCCTGATCATCCTGTCCTGCGGCCACGGCGGCAACGTCATCCGCACGCTCATGCCGCTGGTCATCAACGACGCCGAACTGGAAAAGGGATTGTCCATCCTGGAAACGGCCTTCGCCGAAGTGGCCAAGGGGTAACGGCGGTGAAAGGACTGCACGGGCGCATACTCTTCATCGACGTCTCCAAGCGGGCGTTCGCCATCGAACCGCTCCGGGACGCGGGCCTGCCCCTGCCCGGGGGCAAAGGCCTGGGCACGCGCCTGCTGCTGGAGCACAACCCGGTCGGAGTGGCCCCGCTCTCCCCGGACAACCGGTTCATCGTCGCCACGGGCCCGTGCTGCGGCACGGGCGTCTGGGGCGCCAGCCGCTACGGCGTCTTCTCCAAGTCGCCCCAGACCGGCTTCTACGCGGAATCCTACTCCGGGGGCAAAACCCCGGAGGCCATCGACCGGGCCGGTTTCGACGCCATCGTCGTGACCGGCGCGGCCGACACGCTGACCGTCCTGGCCATCCATCCGGACGGTTGCGATTTTCACGAAACCCCGGAGCTCAAAGGGCTCGAAACCTACGCCACCGAGGACGCCCTGCTCGAACGGTACGCCCCCCAAGGGGCGGGATTCGGCAGGCCAGGGGCCATGGTCATCGGCCCGGCGGGCGAAAACCTGGTGGCCTTCTCGGTCATTGAGAACGACTACTGGCGCAGCGCGGGCCGTTGCGGCCTGGGCGCGGTGCTCGGCTCCAAGAGGATCAAGGGCCTGGTCTTCGCCGGGGACCGCAAACGCGAAACGGCCGACCCCGAGGGGCTTAAGGTGTTCAACAGGGAATTCAGGAACGCCAACGGCGATTCTCCGGCGGTCAGGGCCTACCGGGCGCGGGGCACCACGCAGATGGTCGCCCTGATGAATACCGTGGGGGCCTTCCCCAGCCGGTACTGGTCCGCCGGGACCTGCGACCACTGGGAGCGCATCAGCGGAGACGCCTTCCACGAGCAGCACGAGGTCACGCCGCACGCCTGCCTGAAGTGCTTCATGGCCTGCGGGCGCAAGGCGCGCATCGCTCACGGACCGCACAAGGGACTGACCATCGAAGGGCCGGAATACGAAACCATCTACGCCTTCGGCGGGTTGTGCATGGTCCGCAACATCGACGAAATCGCCCACCTGAACGATTTGTGCGACCGTCTCGGCCTGGACACCATCTCGGCGGGCAACGTCTGCGGCCTGATCGCCGAGGCGTCCAGCCAGGGCCGCCTGGACGCTCCCCTGACCTATGGCGACGCGGCGACCATCGCCGCCCTGCTGGAGCAGATCGCGGGCCGCGAAGGACTGGGCGACGTGCTGGCCGACGGCATCGTCAAGGGCGCGGAGCGACTCGGCCTGTCTGACATGGCCGTGCACGTCAAGGGACTTGAGCCCGCCGGATACGACCCCCGGGTGCTCAAAGGCATGGGGCTGACCTACGGGACCTCGCCGCGCGGGGCCTGCCACCTGCGGACCACCTTCTACAAGGCGGAGCTATCCGGGATGATCCCGTCCGATGCCGTGGAGGGCAAGGCCGACCTGCTCATGGATTTCGAGGACCGGCTGATCGTGTTCGACTGCCTGATCCTGTGCCGCTTCTACCGCGACATGTACGACTGGGCCGCCCTGGTCCGGTTGCTCGCCCTGGTCACCGGGGTTTCCTGGGACGGATCAGCCCTGCGCCGGGCCGCGGCCCGCGTAGTGGACGACACCCGACGGTTCAACGTCCGCGAGGGGCTGACCCCGGACGACGACCGCCTGCCCAGAAAACTCCATGAGGCCCTGCCCACCGGGCAGGTCATAACCCGAGAGGAGTACGCGCTCCTTCTCAATGAATACTATCGCCTGCGCGGTTGGGACGAATCGGGAATCCCGCCCGAACCGACCGCCCAATAAGGGGAAAGATATGACTCTTGAAGCATATGCCGTCCATAAAAGCTACGGCGACGTCCAGGCCCTCAGAAACGTCGATTTGACCGTCCAGAAGGGCGAACTGTTCACCCTGCTCGGCCCGTCCGGCTGCGGCAAGACCACCCTGCTGCGGATCATCGCGGGCCTGGAGCAGGCGGATTCGGGCTCGATCTTCCTCAACGGGCTGCCCATCACCCAGAAGCCCGCCAACGAACGCCCGGTGAATACGGTCTTCCAGTCCTACGCCCTGTTCCCGCACATGACCAACGCCGACAACGTGGCCTTCGGCCTGCGCTCCCAGAAGATCCCGGAGACCGACATCCGGCCCAGGGTGAACAAGATTCTCGAAATGCTCGAACTGATGAATTTCAAGGACCGCTATCCGGATCAGTTGTCCGGCGGCCAGCGGCAACGCGTGGCCATGGCCCGCGCCCTGGTCTGCGAGCCCGAGCTGCTCCTGCTGGACGAACCCATGTCCGCCCTGGACGCCAAACTGCGCACCCAGTTGCAAATCCAGCTCCGACGGCTCCAGCAACAATTGAACAAGACCTTCATCCTGGTCACCCACGACCAGGACGAGGCCCTGACCGTGTCCGACCGCATCGCGGTCATGAAGGACGGCGAGGTGTTGCAGCACGGTTCGCCCCGGCAGATATACGATCATCCCAACTGCCGGTTCGTGGCCGAGTTCATCGGCACGGCCAACATCCTCGACGCCGAACGGCGCAACGACCAGATCATTACCCACGCGGGCAAACTCGTCCTGCCCTCGCCACCCCAATGGAAGCGTGGGGCCCTGGTCATCCGGCCCGAGGGCATCGTCATGCGCGACCGGGAGCCCGAGACCAATGGCGTCCTGGCCACGGTTACGGAGACCTTCTACCGAGGCAATTTCCTGGACATCACCTTGGAACCGGCCGGACTGCGCATGCGTTGCGCACCGCACAAAAAACTCCAGGCGGGCGACCAAATCTGGGTTGAACTGCTCAAGGACGCATTGGTGGCCATCAATGACTAGCGAAAAGAACACCGACACGCGTATCTGGTTCGGCGAGCTGACCTCGAGCAGGGCGCTCAGGCGGCGGGGGCTGCTCCACGTCTCGCCCGGCCTGTTCTGGATCCTCATCTTCCTGACCGTGCCCGCCCTGGCGCTCATCGCCCTTTCCTTCGCCACGCGCGGCGGCTACGGCGAAATCGAATGGATCTTCACCTTCGAGAACTTCACCCGGCTGGCGGGTTACGGCATGTTCGGCTGGAGCCCGGACTATCTGATCATCCTGGCCCGCTCCCTGTGGGTGGCCTTCGTGACCACGACGGTGTGCACCGCCCTGGCTTTCCCCCTGGCCTTCTTCATCGCGGGCAAGCCCAAGACCACCCGTTACGTCTGGCTGACCCTGGTGATCATCCCCTTCTGGACCAACCTGGTCATCCGCACCTACGCCTGGCAACTGGTTCTCTCCCCGGACCTGCCCATCGCCCGGTTCGCGGCCGCACTCAGGCTGATTCCGGCGGGCAGCCCGCTCTATCCCTCCGAATTCGCCGTGTACCTGGGCATGATCTCCGCCTTCCTCCCCTTCGTGGTCCTGCCGCTCTACTCCAGCGTGGAAAAGCTCGACTGGTCCCTGGTGGAGGCGGCCCACGACCTCTACTCCAACAAGCGCCGCGTGTTCATGCAGGCCATCCTGCCCCAAACCCTGCCCGGCTTGTCCGTGGGGGCCATCCTGACCTTCGTCCCGGCCATGGGCATGTTCCTCATCCCGGACTTTCTGGGCGGCGCCAAATACATGCTGGTCGGCAATCTGATCCAGCAGCAATTCGGCAAAAGCCGCGACTGGCCCTTCGGCGCGGCGGTCTCCCTGGCCCTGATGCTCCTGACCATCATCGGCCTGTTCGTCTTCCGCCGCAAAGGCGAGAAAATGGAGGTGATCTAGGATGCAGATCAAACGCAGGCCGCTCCTGATCCCGACCCTGGCCCTGGGCACCCTGGCCTTTCTGTACATCCCGCTCCTGGCCGTGGCCTCGTTCTCGGTGAACAACTCCCGCTTCGGCCTGACCTGGCACGGGTTCACCTGGAAATGGTACCTGGAACTCTTCCGGAACGAGCAGATTCTCGAAGCCGTGGGCAACACCCTCCTCCTGGGGCTGGTCTCGACGGTCATCGCCACGGTGGTGGGCACGGCACTGGCCATCGGCATGAGCCGGTTCCCGTGGTCCAAGAAAACCTCGGCCTTCTTCGAGTTCAACCTCTACATGCCGGTCATCACCCCGGAAATCGTCTTCGCGGGCGCGCTGGTCATAGCCTTCGCCTCCCTGCGCTACTTCTCCTCGGTCTTCGAACCCGGCATGCTGAATATGATCATCGGCCACGTGACCTTCCAGGTGGCCTTCGTGGCCCTGGTGGTCCGCTCTCGCCTGGCCGCCTTCAACAACGAAATCGAGGAGGCCTCGCACGACCTGTACGCCACCAGTTGGTACACCCTGCGCAAGGTTATCCTGCCCATGCTCACCCCGGGCATCGTGTCCGGAGCCATGCTGGCCTTCACCCTGTCGCTGGACGACTTCATCATCAGCTTCTTCACGGCCGGGCCCACCTCGGTGACCCTGCCGCTCTACATATATGCGGAAGTGCATCGCGGCATCACGCCGAAGATCCACGCCCTGTCCACGGTCGGTCTGCTGGTGACCATCCTACTGGTTGTCGCCTCGCAAAAAATATCTAACAGTTTCAATGAAAAGGAGAGAGATGATGCGTAAACTGCTGCTGGCCATGCTAATGGTTCTGGTCATGGTGCCCTCCGCCTTCGCGGCCGAGGAGATGCGTCTGCTCGTCTGGAGCGAATACATGCCCGAGGATTTCCTGACGGATTTCGAGAAGGACACGGGCATCAACGTGCGCGTGGAATATTACGAATCCATGGAGGAGATGGTCGCCAAGCTTCAGGCGGGCGGCAAGAACCAGTATGACGTGGTCGTCCCATCCGACTACATCATCCCGGCCATGATCAAACTGAATCTGCTCAAGGAACTTGATCACGCCAAGTTGCCCAACCTGAAGAACCTCCAGTCGACCTTCATCGACCCGGCCTGGGACAAGGGCAACAAGTACACCGTGGCCTACCAGTGGGGCACCCTGGGCATGATGTACCGCAAGGACAAGCTCAAGGATTTCGACGGCTCCTGGTCGGTCATGTTCGACCCGGCCAAGCGCCAAGGGCCGTTCATCTTCGTCGACTCCATCCGCGAAATGCTCGGCTGCGCCCAGTGCGCCATGGGCATGGACGTCAACACCACGCAGAAGACGGACCTCAAGGCCCTGCTCGACAAGATGCTTGAAGCCAAGAAATCCGACTACTTCGCCGGATTCGACGTAGGCACCGGCGGCCGCTCCAAAGTCGTGGCCGGCACCGCCGTAGCCGCCATCGTATACAACGGCGACGCCCTGCGCGCCGTGGCCGACAACCCGGACACCTGCGCCTTCATCAATCCGAACGAGGGCACCATCGGCTGGGTGGACAACATGTCCATTCCCATCGGCGCCCCGCACCCGGACATGGCCTACGCCTTCATCAACTGGGTGCTGGAGCCCAAGGTCGGCGCCAAGCTGTCCAACTGGACCCAGTACGCCACCCCGAACAAGGCCGCCTACCCCTACATCACCCCCGAGGACTTCAAAAATCCGGCCATCTACCCGGCCGAGTCCTACATGTCCAAAATCCAGTTCATCAAGGACCTGGGCAAAGACAACAAGATGTACGACCAGATCTGGACCATGGTCAAAACCCGTTAATTCTCGAACCCGGCGGCCGGGGTGAAATTCCCCGGCCGCAATACTTTATCATGTTAGACCACTACCTGCTCATCAACGGCAACATCATCACCATGGACGGCCGGAACTCCCGGTTCGAAGCCATGGCCGTGGAAAACGGCCGCATCCTTCGGGTCGGCGCAAACGCCGACATGGCCGACCTCGCCGAGGCGGGCTGGCCCGTCACCGACCTCGCGGGAAAGACCGTCTTGCCCGGTTTCATCGACACCCACCAGCACCTCGGGCTGACCGGCCAGGTTCTGAACGGCCTGGACTTCCAGGGGACCAAAACCCTCGGCGCCGTGTTCGAAAAAGTACGGGAGGCGGCCAGGACCGCCGCGCCCGGCGCCTGGGTCCTCGGCTATACCCTCAACGACTTCGCCCTCGAAGAAAAACGGATGCCCCTGAAGGAGGAACTGGACGCGGTCTGCCCCGACAACCCGGTCATGATCGTGCATTCCTCCTGGCACATGTGCGCCCTGAATTCCTTGGCGCTTACGATTTTAGCCCCGCCCGCCGACCTGTCGGGCGTGGACCGCAAACAAAACGGCGACCCCACCGGCGTGGTCCGCGACCCCGGCGCGCCCGACTTCATCTTCCCGGCCGTGTCCTCGCGCACCCCGGAGGAGGTCAAGCTGAGCAGCTTCCGCAAGGCGTGCGAAGCGGCGCTGAAACAGGGCATCACCACCCTGCACTGTCTGGAAGGGGGCGGCTTCGGCCCGGGCGACACCCGCATCGTCATGGACAATCTCGACAAACTTCCGGTCAATGTGGTCCTCTGGAACCAGGTTATGGACGTGGGCGAGACCGTGGACATGGGACTTGCGCGCATCGGCGGTTGCATCTGCGCCGACGGGGCCATCGACGCCTATACCGCGGCCCTGTTCGAGCCGTACCTGGACCAGCCGGACAATTGTGGAACCCTGAACTACTCCCAGGAGGAGATGGACGCCTTCGTCCTCGCCTCCCACAAGGCCGGTCTCCAGGTGGCCGTGCACTGCGAGACCGACAAGGCCATCGAACAGGTCCTGTCCGCCATGGAAAAGGCCATTGCGGCCTTCCCGCGCGACGACCACCGCCACCGCATCGAGCACTGCGAGATACCCACGGTGGACCAGGTGGAGCGCATGGGCCGGGCGGGCATTCTGGCCGGCATGCAACCGGCGTTCATCCACTACCTGGTGGATATGGAAGACTACGAGAAACGGTTCGGCTGGGACCGACTGCGCTGGATGCACCCCTACCGGACCATGCTCGACAACCACGTCGTCATGACCGGGGGCTCGGACTGCCCGGTCACGCCGCACGGCCCGCTCATCGGCATCCAGACCGCCGTGCTCCACCCCATCGAAGAGGAACGCCTCACGCCGATGGAGGCCATCCGAATGTTCACCATCGACGCCGCCTACAGCGCCTTTGACGAGGCGAACCGGGGCAGCGTCGAACCGGGCAAGATCGCCGACCTGGTGATTCTGAGCGCCGACCCGACAGAGGTGCCCCCGGAGACCATCCGCGAGATCAAGATCGTCAAGACCATCGTGGAGGGCAAACCGGTGGAAGACCCCAGGGACGGGCCCGCCGCCTGACGGCCCGCCATCCCTGTCCGAAATCCCGCAAGCATCACCAGAAACCCGGAGTGGAATCATGACCCGCAACATCGACGAAGCGTTCAAGGAAGCAACTGAATTCATTGACATCATCAAGAAGCCCGTAGGCACCGTCTCTCTGGATGAACGGCGCAAGATAGCCGCCGAGACCGTGGAGAACTTCCGCGACTACATCAACAAAGGCTTCCTGGAATACCGTAAATCCGTGACCGAAGCGGGCGAGTTCGCCGTGACCGAATGGATGGGCCAGGGCTCCATCCTCAAGGATGCCCTGGACCGCGAATTCATCGACATCCTCGGCGGATTCGGCCTGTACAGCTACGGCATCCGCCACCCGAAGATCGTGGAGGCGGTCAAGGCCCAGCTCGACCGTTCCCCCCAGTACTCCCAGGAGATGCTCGACCCCCTCCGGGCCAAGCTCGCCCGTGTCATCGCCAAACTGACCCCCGGCGACATCCAGTACGGCTTCTTCGCCAACTCCGGCACCGAAGCCGTGGAAGGAGCCATGAAGCTGGCCAAGTTCTACACCGGCAAAAAGGGATTCATCTCCATGCTCAAGGGATTCCACGGCAAGACGCTGGGCTCACTGTCGCTCATGGGCAAGACCGACTACCGCGCCCCCCTGCTGCCCCTGCTCGAAGGCATGCGCCACGTGCCCTTCGGCGACGTGGAGGCCGTGGAGCGCGAACTGAAGTACGCGGCCGCCGTGGGTGACGACATCGCCGCCGTGGTGGCCGAGCCCATCCAGGGCGAGGCCGGGGCCATCGTGCCGCCCGACGACTTCTGGCCCGGCCTGCGCGCAGTCTGCGACAAATACGATGTGCTGCTCATCGCCGACGAGGTCCAGACCGGCTTCGGCCGCACCGGCAAGATATTCGGCGTGGACCACTGGGACGTGGCCCCGGACATCATGTGTTTCGGCAAGGCCCTGGGCGGAGGCGTGGTGCCCATGTCCGGATTCTTCTCCACCCCCAAAATCTGGGAGGTCATGGAGCCCAACCCGTTCATGCACACGACCACCACAGGCGGAAACCCCATAGCCTGCGCCTCGGCCCTGGCCGCCATCACGGTCATGCACGAGGAGGACCTGCCCGCCCAGGCCGCCCGAAAAGGCGAATACGTCAAGGGCCGCCTGGCCGAATTGTCCGAAAGATATCCGGGCATCCTCGACAAGGTCACCGGCAAGGGGCTGCTCATCGGCATGCACTTCGTGGACGATGAAATCGGCTACCACGTGGCTTCCGGCCTGTTCGCGCGCGGCGTGATCACCGCCGGAACCCTGACCAACGCGCGATGCATCCGTTTCGAGCCCGCCCTGAACATCCCCATGGATCTGCTTGACGAAGCCCTCAACAGAATGGAAGACGTCTTTAAATCACTGCCCGCCAGTTAAGGAGGATTCCCATGAACGCAAACGAGATCAAACTCTGGATCAACGGCCAATGGACCGACGCCGACGACGGTGCGCGCCTGGAAGTGGAGAATCCCGCAACCGGAGAAATCGTCGCCGTCGTGGCCAAGGCCGGTGAAAAGGACGTGCTCAAAGCCGTGGATGCGGCCAAGACCGCCTTCGAAGACGGCCGCTGGTCCGGCCTGACCCCGGCCCAGCGCTCCAAATGCCTCTGGAAGCTGGCCGACCTGCTGGAGAGCCGCATGGAGGAATTCGCCCGGGTGGAATCCGAAGACACGGGCAAGCCCTATGAATTCCTCAGCCTGGGCGCGGACCTGCCGTTCTGCATCGACAACCTGCGTTTCTTCGCCGCTGCCGCCCGCGACACCGCCGGGCACCATGCGGGCGAGTACGCGCCGGGCTTCACCTCCATCTATCGCCGCGACCCGGTGGGCCCAGTGGGCCAGATCGCCCCGTGGAACTATCCCCTGCTCATGGGCGTATGGAAACTCGGTCCGGCCCTGGCCGCGGGCTGCACCGCCGTGCTCAAGCCTGCCTCCCTGACCCCGCGCACATCCCTCCTGCTCGGCGAACTGACCGCCGAGGCGGGCATTCCCGACGGCGTGGTCAATGTGGTTGCGGGCAGCGTGGGGCACATCCTGACCAGCCATCCGGCCATCCGCATGGTCAGCCTGACCGGCGCCACCGAGACCGGCAAATCGGTCATGAAAAGCGCGGCGGACACGGTCAAGCGCGTGCACCTGGAACTGGGCGGCAAAGCCCCGTGCCTGGTCTTCAACGACGCGGACATCGACCTGGTGGCCGAGAAACTGTCCTTGGCCGCCTTTTGCAACTCCGGCCAGGACTGCACCGCCGCGACCCGCATCATCTGCCACAAATCCATCGAGAAACAGGTCTGCAACGTCATGGCCGAAGCCATGAAGAAGGTCGTGGTCGGCGATCCCTTCGACCCGGCCACCCAGATGGGTTCCATGATCTCCGGCCGACACCTGGAGATGGTCTCCGGCTTCGTGGAGCGCGCCAAGGCCGACGGGGCCACCGTGCTCTGCGGCGGCGAAAAGCTCGACCGGCCCGGACATTTCTACACGCCCACGGTCGTCACCGACGTGCGCCAGGATTCCGAGATCGTCCAGCAGGAAGTCTTCGGCCCGGTCATCACCATCCAGACCTTCGAAGACGAGGCGCAGGCAATCGCCATGGGCAACGACGTGGTCTTCGGTCTGGCCTCCTCGGTCTTCACCAAGGACGCGGCCCGGACCATGCGCGTGGCCAAGGCCCTGGAATTCGGTACCGTCTGGGTCAATGACCACCTGCCCCTGGCCTCCGAGACCCCGCACGGCGGCTTCAAACAGTCCGGTTTCGGCAAGGACCTGTCCGCCGAAGCCGTGGGCGACTATCTGGTGACCAAACACGTGATGATCAACACCGCCGTATAGCGCGGCGCAAAACGAACATTCAACCGCCCGCGCGACGCGGGCAGGAAAGAACATGGCGAACACCCCCGTTACCCCCATCCGCGTTCCGGTCCGCGCTCCGGCCTGCGACGGCCTGTTCATGCCCGGCGAATGGGCCCGGCATGAGGCCACCTGGATGATCTGGCCCTGCAAACCGTCGGCCTGGCCGTTCGGCATGGACAAACCCCGCCTGGCCTACGCCGAGGTGGCCAAGGCGATCAGCCGGTTCGAGCCGGTGTACATGATGTGCCGCCCCGAACTCATGGACCAGGCCCGAGCCCTGTGCGGCCGGACCGTGACCCTGGTGCCCATGGACACCCGCGATTCCTGGGCGCGCGACTCGGCCCCGACCTTCGTCGTCGACGGCAAGGGCGGCGTAGCCGGTGTGGACTGGGTCTTCAACGACTGGGGGCACATCGCCCGGTACGAGGGCAAATACGACGAGCCCATGGCCCAGGCCGTGCTTGAGCACCTGGCCATGCGCCGCTACGCCGCGCCGTGCATCATCGAAGGCGGCGGCATCCATGCCGACGGCGAAGGCACCCTGCTGACCACCGAACAGGTCCAGTTCGACCCCCGACGCAACGCGGGTTTCTCGAAGCGGGACTTCGAGGATCTCTTCGCGGCCTACCTCGGCACGGAAAAGGTCATCTGGCTCGGCGACGGCCTGGAGGATGACGAGACCAACGGGCATGTGGACATCCTGGCCTGCTTCGTCAGGCCCGGCGTGGTCATGGTCCACGACTGCACCGACCCGGACGACGCCAACCACAAGGTTTCGCAGGACGCCATACGACGACTGGAAGCCGCCACGGACGCGCGCGGCCGGTCCTTCGAAATCATCCGCATGCCCCAGCCCGCCCCGCGCCGCAACGGTGACTGGCGCATGGATTTGAGCTACATCAACTTCTACATCACCAACGGCGGCGTCATCATGTCCGCCTTCGACGATCCCATGGACGAAACGGCCTACAAACTGATGTGCGAGGCCTTCCCGGCCCACGAGGTGGTCCAGGTCCCGAGCCTGGACATCTTCGCCGGAGGCGGCGGCATCCACTGCATCACCCAGCAGCAACCCGAGGGCACGCCGTTGCCCGTGTTTTAGGAGCGCACGATGACCAAAACGACATTGGCAGTCACCCAAATGGCCTGCACCAATGACCTCGCGGCCAATGTGGACCGGGCCGAAAACCTGGTCCGCGAGGCGGCCGGACTTGGCGGACAGATCATCCTGTTGCAGGAGCTGTTCGAAGGGCCGTACTTCTGCAAAAAACAGAAATTCGAGTACTTCTCCCTGGCCCACGAGGCGCGTCCCGGCGACCCGCTTCTGGCCCGCTTTTCCGCCCTGGCCAAGGAACTCGGCGTGGTCCTGCCCGTGTCCTTCTTCGAACGCGCAGGCAAGGCGTATTACAACTCCATGGCCATGATGGATGCAGACGGGACCATGCTCGGCCTGTACCGCAAGACCCATATCCCCCAGGGGCCGGGCTATGAGGAAAAATACTACTTCAATCCCGGCGACACCGGCTTCAAAGTCTGGGAAACGGCCTTCGGCAAGGTCGGCGTGGGCATCTGCTGGGACCAGTGGTATCCCGAAGCCGCCCGGTCCATGGCCCTGATGGACGCGGACGTACTGATGTACCCCACGGCCATCGGAAGCGAGCCGACCATGCCCGACTGCGATTCCATGCCGCACTGGCGGCGGACCCAGCAGGGGCACGCGGCCGCCAACATCCTGCCGGTCTGCGCTTCCAACCGCATCGGCACCGAAACCGACGACGAAGTGACCATGACCTTCTACGGCTCGTCGTTCATTACCGACCCCATGGGCGAACTCCTGGCCGACGCCGACCGGACCACCCAGGGCGTAGTCATCGCCGAGGCGGACTTCGACGAGATCCGCAACTTCCGCACCGGCTGGGGCTTCTACCGCGACCGGCGGCCCAGGCACTATCATACCCTCCTGACCCTGGACGGCCACACCCCGGCCGACTAGGGCCGACGTATTGCCCACACAACAAGGGCGCCCGGTCAAGCCGGGCGCCCTTATTCGCTGGGAAATTAACAAATTCGCCACACAGGCGCGCCGCTTGGATCAAACCACGGCGCGGAACGGTCGGATTAGGACCGAACGGTGTCCGCCAGGCCGGACATTGAGACGTCGATGAACTCGTCAAGAGTGGCGTCGTCGGACTCGCCGATGAGCCGATTGACCTCGCGCCCGCCGTGAAACAACAGAAATGTGGGCGTCCCCTTGACCGCGAACCGCTCGGTGGCGGTGTCCAAGTAGTCGCTGTTGTACAGAAAACAGCGGACGTCCTGGCCATGCGTCCGACAGGCCGTCTCCAGCACCCGCAATTGTGCGGGATATCGTTCATTTCGTTTGAGAAAGGCCACCAGCAATGGCGTACCGCCGCTATGCAATTCCAAATCGATGGCCTGTGGTTCGATGGTCTTGATCTTGCGCATCCGTCTGCTCCCCCGCCTGAAGCCGATCCGAAGGTCCGTGTCCAGACTCAGCCCGATACATAACAGGGAGCGCGCCGCGTTGCATTACATCGACGCATTAGTATGATTATAAATCACTTCTTGGACCGGATGCCGGATTCAGCCGTCCAACCCCCAGGCCTTGAGCTTGCGGTACAACGTGGCCCGGTGCATGCCCAACCTGCGCGCGGCCCGGACCTTGTTGCCCCCGCACTCGCGCAACGCGGCCAGGATATCATCCCTGCTGGGCTTATAGGGAACGAAGGCAGCTGCGGCGAACGGCTGCTCGGGCGCTGCCGCCGGTTCCCGCCCCTGGGCCCGGATTTGATCCACCAGTTCCTTGCGCAAGTGCTTGACCTCGATGACAGCGCCCGGCGACAGGATGCAGGCATGTTCCAGGGCGTGCTTGAGCTCGCGCACGTTGCCCGGCCAGGAGTAGGTCAGGAGCAGGTCCAAGACCTCCTCGGAGACGCCGTCGAAACGCTTGCCGAAATTGTCCGCGAAAGTGCCCAGGAAATAATCCACCAGTAGAGGGATATCCACCTGTCGGTCCCGGAGCGGAGGCAGGGTCACGGGCATGACATTGAGCCGGTAGTAGAGGTCCTCGCGGAACGCTCCCCCGCGCACGGCCGCGCGCAGGTCGGCATTGGTGGCCGCGATGATGCGCACGTCCGCGGTGTACGTCCGGGACTCGCCCACCCGCTCGTATTCACGGCTTTCCAGAAAGCGCAAGAGCTTGAGCTGGAGCATGGGGGAGATGTCGCCGATCTCGTCCAGGAACAGAGTGCCGCCCTGGGCCGCCTGGATGCGCCCGACCTTGTCCCGGACCGCCCCGGTGAAGGCCCCGCGCACGTGCCCGAACAATTCGCTCTCCAGCAGGCTCTCGGACAGGGCCGAACAGTTGACTTTGATCAGCGGTTTGCCCGCGCGCACCCCGCCATAATGCAGGGCCTCGGCGGCCAGTTCCTTGCCCGTGCCGGATTCGCCCAGGATGAGCACGATGGAATCGAGTGAGGAGAGCTGCTCCAGCAACTGATAGATGTCCTGCATGGGCCCGCTGCGGCCGACGATGCCCCGGAATCCGTGACGCTGCTGCAACTGTTTTTCCAGGTCCGTGACGTGGGAGATGTCGCGCACGACGAGCACCGCGCCGGCGTGCCGCCGGTCCATGTCCACCAGGGGCGAACAGTTGATTTCGACCATCCGCTCGCCCTTGTCCGGGGTCTTCAGCTCGATCTCGTAGCCGCGCACGGGCTTGTCCGTCTTGAGCACCTGGCGGAGAACCTGGACGCACGGGTTGTCCTCGTCCCCGACCACCTCCTCGAACCGGCGTCCCCTGGACTGCTCCTCGCCGATCCCGAACAGGATCTTGGCCGCATTGTTGGTGGCGATGACCGACAGCCCGGAGTCCACGGTCAGAATGGCGTCCGGGATGGAAGCGAACGTGGCCTCCAGATTCAGGCGGTACTGTTCCTTCTCCTGGGTGGCCTGGGCCAAGGCGCTCTCGGCGGCCTTGTGTTCGGTCACGTCGCGGCCCACGGCCTGGATTTCCATGACCCGATTCCGGTCGTTGAGCACGGCCCGATGAGTCCAGGAAATCCAGCGTTCCGCACCGTCCGAGCGGATCTGCCGGACTTCCCGGTCGAACACGGGCCGGGAGGGATCGAAATGTTCGAGCCATTCGGTCAGGACCCGCTGGTCCAAGGACCCCATGGAGGCAAAGACGTCCCGGCCCAGGATCTCGTCCTCGTCCCGGCCCGCGAACCGCTCGAAGGCGTTGTTCACGAAAGTCAGCTTGCCGTCCGTGCCATAGCGGCAGATGAGCTCGGTCTGGTCCTCGACCACGGCGCGATAGAGCCGCGCGCCCTCGCGCAATGCTTCTTCCACGATCTTGCGCCGGGAAATGTCCTGGGCGTAGAGGATGCATACCTCCCTGCCCGCGTTGGTGAAATGGCTCATGGACAACTCCACCGGAAACGAGGAGCCGTTCTTGCGCTTGAGGTAGTCGTAGGAAACCCGCTCTCCGCCAGTATTTATGGCCGACAGAATCTGCTCGGGGTGGGCCACCAGCCCCTGGATAGCCGCTCCCCGCATCTCGCCCGGCTCATAGCCCAGCGCGCGGGCCGCGGCATCGTTGCTCTCCATGACCGTGCCGCGCTCCCGATCCACCAGGATGATGGCGGCCGCGGCGCCGGTAAACACGCTGCGGTACTGTTTCTCGCTCTCGGCCAAACCGACCTCGCCGCGCCGCCGGGCCGTAATGTCGCGCAGAAAGACCACAAACCCGGTCGGGGAACCGCCCTGGAGCACGGGCCGCACCCGGGTCTCCAGGACCATGCCGCTTCGATGCTCCTCAAGCCGGGCCGCCTCGCCGGTGGTCCGGGCCTTGGCGATGGCCCCTTCGTGCAGCTTGGCCACGGATTCCGGGAAAAGCGACGGATAGGACCGCCCCGCGCACTCGCCCACGTTCCGGCCCAGCAGACTCTCCACCGGCCCGCTGCATTCGATGACCGCAGCCGTTTCGTCCAGCAGAAAAGTGACGCCCTCGTCGGCGTTCAGCAGGGCTTGCACGAACGCCTGGGCCAAGGCCAGTCGCGTCTCCTGGAGAATGGCCGTGGTGCGCAATTCGTTTTCGGCCAGCCCGAGGCGGACGAGCATTTCCAGCTGGGCGCGGACCACGGGCTTCTGCACGTAGGCCATGGCGCCGCAATCCCGGGCCAGACGGCCGGGGTTGTCGATGGCTGTGGAGATGAGCAGGATGACCGGCGAGAACAGGCCGAGCCGGGCCGCCTCATGCACCAGGGAACCGCCGTCCTCGTCCTCGCCGTGGGCGGCCAGGACCAGGCCCGGGCCGCGCCGGGCCATGAGCGCGGCCGCCGACGCCGGGCTGGAGGCGGTTTCGACCTGATACCCCCGGGTTTCGAGAATGTCCTTGATCAACGAACGTATGGAGGCGTCGCCATCGGCGACGAGAATGGTCGAACTCACCGGCATATCTCCTGGAATGACTCATACATCACTTGCCCGTCGAAAACCAGCCCCAGGCCGTAGCCTCTCCCTTTTGGACTGTTCATTTGTCTTTTCAAGGTGTATAGCCCAGCATATGGTGGAGTCTTTCCCATAACTCAGGAGGATAATATGTCATCTTTTACCGAAGCAGATCTGCCCACTGATGTCCATCATGGAGAAATGATCACTCTCGCTGATGGTACGACGGTCAGATTCGAATCCAACGGAGAAGCCAAGGACATCATGGTCAACGACGGATTCGCTCCGGTCTGTACCTTGTACCCGGGCAACGATTTCGTCGTCGAGACCAGCGGCGGCAACTACAAGATCACCTGTGAATTCGGTGATATCATGCACGTTCGAAAAATCTGATTTCCAGGCCGCGCCCGCAATAGCGGGCGCGGCCGCCCGCCTTCCCCGCTTAATCCTCTCATTTTTTACCACGCAGCAATTTCTAACCCGGTGACATCCGGGGGGGTTGTCTGTTATCCATCTACAGACTTCAGTGAAGACGCACCCCGCGCCAAGAGGAAGAGGAAGACGAACATGGCCAAGATACTGATTGCCGAGGACGACCGCATTTCCCAAAAACTCGCCGTAAAAATCGTCGAGGAGCTCGGTCATACCGCTTTTGTCAGCCCCAACGGGAAACACGCTTACGAATCCCTCATGACCAACAGCGGGTTCGACCTGCTCCTGACCGACATCATGATGCCCGAAATGGACGGTCGGCAGTTGATCCAGACCCTGCGCGGCGACCAGAGGTTCAACAACCTGCCGATCATCATCATGTCCGCCGTGGTCGGCCTCAACGACATCTCGAACCTGCTCAAGCTCGGAGCCACCCGGTTCCTGGCCAAGCCCTTGGAACGCACGGAACTCGAGGATTACATCACTCGCTGCCTCTGCGCTGAAAAGCCCTGCCACAAGTGACTCCGGGAGGACCGGAAAACCGGGGGCGGGAGCTTCCCTTCCCCGACGAAAATAGCTACACCTGGGAGGTTGCGGCCGAACGGAGCCGCATCCTATCATCAACACAACCCATGGGAGTGAAATGAAAAGCCTGCTGCAAGCCCTCCTGGCCTGCGCCCTGTTCGTCCTGCTGGCCTGTCCGGCCGCTTGGGCCCAGGACCCGGAAAACACCCTGTACATGGACCTGGCCGACGGCCGCGTGATCATTGAGATGCGCCCGGACCTGGCCCCCAAACATGTGGCCCGGATCAAGGAACTGGCGCGCATGAAATTTTATGACGGCATCGTCTTCCACCGGGTCATCGACGGGTTCATGGCCCAGACCGGCGATCCCACCGGCACCGGTCGGGGCGGCTCCGGCCAGAACCTGCCCGCCGAGTTCAGCAACGCCCCATTCAAGCGCGGCACCGTGGGCATGGCCCGCGCTTCGGACCCGGACAGCGCGGACAGCCAATTCTTCATCTGCTTCGCGCCCGCGCCCTTCCTCGACGGCCAGTACACGGTCTGGGGTCAGGTCGTTTCGGGCATGGAAATCGTGGACCATATCAAAAAAGGGACCGGCCAGAGCGGCATGGTCCGCAACCCCGACAAAATCATCAGCCTGCGCGTCGCCGCCGACGTACAGTAGCTCCGGCCAGATAAAGGGAGACGTCTTTGGACGGGCTCCCTTTGTCCGGGCGTATCCATAGCATGGCCCAAACGGCGCATCCCCGGGACATGCCGGGCGGCACGATCCATGAGAACGTGCCGACGCCGGGCATCACTCGCGCCGCACGCGGCTTCCTGAACCGTTCCCGACCACTTGCCCGCCGACGAAGGCCTCGGGCATAAGCGCTCCCCCGGCCAAGGCCGTGGACATCACCCACTTCCCCGCACAGGCCAAGGCAGCCGCATAGGCCTTACTGGTCCGTATACAGGAAACGCTTGATCTTCTGGGTGGGTGTTTTCTCGAAGGGCTCGCCCTGTTCGACCACGCGGTTCAGGCGGGCAAAGGAGGAAACCTTGGAATTGACCTCCTTGTGCAGCTCATCGAGAATATTACGCACTTTCTCGCGCACCTCGGACTCGATCATCTTTCTGACGTCGAACTGCTCGTCCAGGGCGTCGTAGTTCAGATGGACGCGGGCCACCAGTTTACCGCCGGATTCATAGACCAGGGACTCCTGGACGTAATCGTTGGCGTTGATGACCGACTCCACCTCTTCGGGATAGATGTTCTCGCCACTGGGCCCCAGAATGACGTTCTTAAGCCGTCCCTTGAGCCACAGGTAGCCATCCTCGAACTTGCCCAGGTCTCCGGTCTTGAGCCAACCGTCCTCGGTGAAAGTCGCCTCGGTGTCCCTGGGGGCCTTGTAGTATTCCAACATGATGTTCGGCCCCTTGGCCAGGATTTCGCCCTCGCCCGTTTCCGGGTCCGGGTCGGCGATCCTGAGCTCCACGCCGGGGATGGCCGGGCCGATGACCCGGAACCGCTGCTCGTGCATGTTGATCCCGGCCAAAAGCGGCGCAGCTTCCGTCATGCCGTATCCCTTGGCATAGGGGACCTTGGCGTCGATCAGGAAAAGTTCCACTTCGGGGGACAAGGGCGCGCCCCCGATGCACAGGCAGCGGAGCTCTCCGCCGAAGGCTTCGATGAGTTTCCTGCCCGCAACCTGGGAGAGTTTGCGCCGGGTCAGACCGATCTTCATCAGCCCGCGCGCCACGCCCGAACCGGTCAACTTTTTCTTGATCCGGTTGCGGTAGATCTTCTCAATGATCAGCGGAACCACGTTCATGACCGTGGGCTTGACCAACTGCATGGCCGGCAGCAGGGTCTTCGGGGTCGGGGGTTTTTGCAGAAAATGGACCGAGCTGCCGCAAAGAATGGGAATGAGCAGCCCCACGGTGCACTCGTAGGTGTGGGCCATGGGCAGCACGGACAGAAAACGGTCGGTCTCGAATATCTCGATGGTATTGACCCCGGAAATACAGTTCTGGACCAGGTTGCGGTGGGTCAGGACCACGCCCTTGGAGTGGCCGGTGGTGCCTGAGGTATAGAGGATGGCGGCCACATGGTCGGCGGTCAGTTCGAAGGGCTTGCCCGTCTTCCAGTCGATGAACCGGCGGGCCGTACCGGAAAAGCGCTCCACGGTCTCCTTGTAGGAATCGGAAAACTTCTCCATCTTTTCCCGGGCGGTGTCGCTGAACCGATTCATGCGCTCCCGGGCGGTCCCGGGCAATTTGTCCTTGGCGACCTCGCCCAGGTGCTCCACCCGCTCGCGGGCCGCCTCGGCGAACTGCTCGATGCGCTCCCCGGCGTTCTCCAGGGCCTCGCGGTAGGTGGTCCGGGAGCCCTCCCCGTCCTCCATGGAGAAATCGTCCATGACCATGATGGTTTCAATGGTCTGGGTGTCCTCGCCCTCGACCTTGTCCATGTACCGGCGGGAAGCGATGACCATGCGCGCTTCGGAATGGCGCAGGATGTGCTGCACCGCGCTGGGATGGAACTCCTGCAGAATGGGCACCGCGACGGCCCCCATGGAGGTCACGGCGAAATAGCTGATGGCCCAGTTGGGCATGCTCTCGCCGATAAGGGCGACCTTGTCCTCGGGCTTGATGCCGAGCCCGTGCAGCACGGTGGATAATTCACGCACGCGCTCGCCGAACTGGGCGTAGGTCATGGGCTCACCGCCCACGAAGGCCAGGGCCACGCGATCCGGAAACCGCTCCACGGAACGCTCCAGCAAATCCTTCAAGGTCATATCGGCAGTCTCGGTCACGCACCCTCCCCAATGATAATGAGACGAAAGCGCGCCCCGACGACGCGCCAACATGCCATATCACGTTACGCGCCCGCGTCAAGCGCGGGATGGGAACGGAAGACCGGGCCGGACGGGTCAGCCCAGGGCCGCTTTCACTGCGGCTTCGGCGTGGATACGGCAGGTGTCCAGGGTGGGGACCAGGGTGTCGCCGGGGCGGACGAGCAAACCAATCTCGGTGCAACCGAGAATTACCGCCTCGGCCCCCTGGGCGGCCAGGCCGTCGATGACGCGCAGGAATTCGGCGCGGGACGAATCCGAAAACGTGCCCTTGCACAGCTCGTCGAAGATGACCCGGTCCACCAGCTTCCGGTCCTCGGCCCCGGGCACCAGGACTTCAAAGCCGTGCTCCTTCAGGCGGCCCACGTAAAAGTCGTCCTCCATGGTGAAAATGGTCCCGAGCAGTGCCACCTTGGAGTAACCGCCCGCACGGGCGACCTCGGCCGTGGCGTCGGCGATGTGGACGAGCGGCACGGAAGTCGCGGCCTCCACCTCGGGGGCCACCTTGTGCATGGTGTTGGTGCCGATGACCACAAGCTCGGCCCCGGCCGCCTCCAAAGTGCGAGCCGCGTCGGCCAAATGGCCGCCCACGAAGGCCCAGTCACCCGCGCACATCCGTTCCCGCAGGGGGGCGAAATCCAGCGAATTCATGAGAATACGCGCCGAATGCAGGCCACCCAGGCGGGCCTTCACAACTTCGTTCATGACCCGGTAATATTCCAGAGAGGATTCCCAACTCATGCCGCCGACAAGTCCGATGATCTTCACGATGCGCTCCTATCCGAAGAAATGACGGCCCGCCGCCACAAAGGCCATGCCCAGGGCCACGGTGCCGAAAAACGACCTGGTTCGCCAGGCCAGCAAAAAGGCCGGAACGGCCGCCCACAGAAAATAGTTGTCGAGAGAAAGATCCACGCTTCCGCCCCTGAGCAGCAGAGCCGGGAAAAGCATGGACGACAGGACCGCCGCCGGGACGTAGGACAGCCAGCGGACCACGGATTCGGGCAGGGTCCGGGAGGCCAGGGCCACCAGTGGAACCATACGCGGAACGTAGGTCACGGCGAGCATGCCGACTATGGTCGCAAAGATCATTTTCTGGTCCATGATTCCACTCCCGCGCCGAAGGTTGCGCCGACGACCGTGGCCAGAATGACCGACCACTGGGCCGCACCGGCCTTGTTAAGGATGACGGCGAGCAGCCCGCTGAACCCGGCCACCAGAACATGCAGTCCATTCTTCATCTGCATGACCAGCAGGGCGATGAACATGGCGGGCAGGGCGTAGTCAATGCCCAGCGGCTCCACGCTCGGGATGGACGCCCCGGCGAAATAGCCCGCGAAGGAAGCCAGCACCCAGGAAATCTGGGCCAAGGCGTTGATGCCGAAACAGGTGGCCTTGTTCAGGTCGCCGCGCGCGAAACGCATCGAGTGCACGGCGAAGGATTCGTCCGTGATTTCATAGGCGAACAAGGCCAACTCCCACTTGTTCCAGCTCTTCAGGCTCGGCGCCAGGGAGGCGCTCATGAGCAGATGGCGCAGATTGACCACGAAGGTGGTGACGATGATGGACACCGGGTTCAAACCCGCCGCGAACATGCCCACGGCGATAAGTTGGGCGGACCCGGCGTAGACCAGGACCGACATGAGCACGGTGTTGAGCAGGGACAGTCCGGCCTGTTGGGCCAGGACGCCGTAAGCCGCGCCCACGGGCAGGTAGCCCATGACGATGGGCGCCACCTGCCGGGCGGCGGACAACATGGGGGAACCGGGTTGTTCCCCGGCCAGGGCTTGGGTGGTCATGACAAGCGTCTCTCTAAGCGTTTTTCGGGCCATGGCCCGGTTAATCTGCGATACCCGCGTGTTGCAGTAAAGCCGAAAATCTGCAATCAGTACAGATACAGTTCAAACAAAATCATACGAAACAGATTTAGGTGAACCATGGAGACATACCGCTATCGCACCGTGGAGAAAAACGTCATGGGCATGATCGACGCCGGGGCTCTCGGTCTGGGCGACAAACTCCCTTCCCTGCGGTCGCTGAGCACGAAACTCGGCGTATCCGTGTCCACGGTGAACCAGGCGTATCTCGAATTGGAGCGCAAGGGGGTCATCGAATCCCGCCCCCGATCCGGATTCTTCGTGCGCCGGGAATCCAAACGGCTACCGCGCACCGAGGCCGCGCCCTCTCCCATGCAGCAACCGAGGCCGGTGACGCGCATCGGACTCATCCAGACCGTGCTCGAATCCGTGGGCGCGGCGAACCGAGTGGCCCTGGACGTCATCGCGCCCGGCCCCCAACGCATGCCGCTGCGCGAACTTGGGCGGATCACGGCGGCCATGGTCCGGGCCGAGCCCGAACGGGCCATGGGCTACGCGCCCATCCCCGGCGACCCGAAGCTCATCCGCCAGATCGCTTACCGTTCCATGGAATTCGGCATCCCGGCGGCGCCCGACGAGCCGTTGATCACCGCCGGATGCATGGAGGCCCTGTACCTCTCCTTGCGCTCCATCTGCCGCATGGGCGACACCGTGCTCATCCAGTCGCCCACCTATTATTGTTTCCTCCAGCTCCTCGAAACCTTAGGGCTGAGGGCCATCGAGGTGCCGTCCGACCCGGAACGCGGCGTCACCCCCGAGGAACTGGCCCGGGCGCTCAAAACCTTCGACGTCGCGGCCTGCGTGCTCGCGCCCAACTTCAACAATCCGGACTCCAGCCTGACCCCGGACGAGGCCAAGGCCGAAATCGTGAGCATGCTGGCTGCGCGCGATATCCCCCTGGTGGAGGACGACGTGTACACGGACCTGCACTTCAGCGCCAAGCGGCCCGGGACTTACAAGCAGTTCGACAAAAAGGGGCTGGTCCTGCTCTGCTCGTCCTTTTCCAAGACCATCGCCCCCGGGTACCGGGTGGGCTGGATGCTGCCCGGCCGGTTCCGCCAAAAGGCGCTGGAAATCAAGGCCACCACCAACGTTTCCAGTTCGGCCCCCGCCCAGATGGCCATCGCCGAATACCTGCGCCAGGGCCGCATGGAACGCCACCTGAAAAAGCTGCGTACGGACCTGGAGCGGCAGATGGACACCATGCAGTTCCATCTGAGCAGCCACTTTCCGGCCGGGACCAGGGTGACGCATCCCGTGGGCGGCGCGGTCCTCTGGCTGGAGCTGCCCAAGTCCGTGGACGGCGTAGAGCTGTTTTTCCGGGCCCGGGATGAGGGTGTGGGCATCGCGCCCGGAGCCATTTTCTCCACCCTGGACAAGTTCGCCAACTACATCCGGTTGAGTTGCGGCTGCCCGTGGACAGACGAACTGGAGCAGGGAATACGTACCCTGGGCAGGCTGGCCGGATCCATGCGCACTTCCTGATCGGGGGCATCGCTTTTTCCGACTTTACCCGTTCCATGTCCCGGCGTATCGTCGTGCTCCCGATATCCAGAGAGGAGACCATGCACCTCATTGATTCCAAACAGAAACCCAACGGATTTCTCGCCGTCCTCGCCGCCCTGGCCGCCTTCGTAGGCTGGGGCCTTCTGCCCATTTACTGGAAGGCGCTGATTACCGTGAACCCCTTCGAGATCCTCTGTCACCGAGTGATCTGGTCCCTGGTCTTCATTGCCGGCATCCTGACCCTGCGCCGGGGATGGAGCGAGGTCTTCTCCCCGCTCAAGTCGCCGCGCGACCTGCTTATCCTGGCCGGAAGTTCGCTGATGATCGGGGGCAATTGGCTGCTGTACATCTGGGCCGTGAACAGCGGCCACGTCCTGGAAACGAGCCTGGGCTACTTCATCAACCCCCTGGTCAACGTCCTGCTCGGCTTCATTTTTTTCCGCGAACGCCTGCGCCCGCTTCAGACGGCGGCCATCGGCCTGGCCGCCCTGGGCGTGGTCAACTCCGTGATCGCCCACGGCGAACTGCCGTGGATATCTCTGGCCCTGGCCGTGTCCTTCGGGCTGTACGGGCTGCTCAGGAAGATCGCCTCGGTGGAATCCCTGCCCGGCCTGTTTCTCGAAACCATGGTCCTCGGCCCCTTTGCCCTGGGCTACATCCTCTGGCTCCAAGCCCATGGAACATCCGCCCTGTTCCACCAAGGATTCACGGTGGACCTGTTGCTCATCGGAGCGGGCGTGGTCACGGCCTCGCCGCTCATCGGCTTCGCCTTCGGGGCCCGGCGGCTGCAACTGACCACCCTGGGGCTGCTCCAATATTTCTCCCCGTCCATAGCCTTCCTGCTCGGCGTCTTCGTCTACAGGGAGCCGTTCACCCCGAGCCACCTGCTGACCTTTGCCCTGATCTGGGCAGGCCTGATCGTGTACACCACCGAATCAGTCCTGACCATGCGCCACCAACGCCGCCTGGCGGGCTCCCGGCACCCGGCCTGACGGCTCGGGCCACGCGCATGATCACCTTTCCGCTCGGGGAGCGGACCGCGCTCATCCCGATGGAGCTGTCCCTGCCGCGCAAGCCCCTGGCCTGGATCTTGCCCGTGCCCTTTCTGTTCTCGGGCCTCGGACCGAACGTCTTTTCACTGTCCGCCCTGTGGCGCCGGGCGGCGCAACCGGCCTTCCTGCTTTGGTCCACGGCCATATCATCCTGGCTGGCCCTGAACTTCACCGGCCCCACCCCGTTCACCTCGCCCTCGAGCGTGGAAACCAAGATGCGCTAGGGCATTCCCTTCCAGGCCCTGGCCGGACTGGCGGCTCTGATTCTCTGGCTGGCCGCGCCTTTCATTCCTTAGGAGAAAAGAGACATGGAAGATTTCCGTAAGCTAGACGACGCGACCAGCCGGCGCTGAATGGCGACGCATGCGTCGGCTGCGGAGCGCGCGCCGTCAACTGCCCGGTTCAGGCGGTCACGGTCACGCCCGGCGAGGGCTGCGCCTCCTATCTCCTCGCGGTCTGGCTGCACCGGCTCACCGGGCGCAAGACTGAATCCGCCTGCTGCTAGTCGAGACGAGCGGACAGTTCGGGCACGGTCAGGATCTGCCCGTAGGCCGCCCCCAGGGCGGCCATGAACGCGCCGTGCACCTGGGCCGCCGGAATGACGTGGCCGCCAAAGTCGAGATCCCGGGTGGCCGACGCGTCGGACAAAACCAGGCACTCGAAGCCAAAGTCCACGGCAGCGCGCACCCCGGCGTCCAGGCACATATGGGTCATCATCCCGGCCACAACCAGGCGTTTTGCGCCCGACTCGCGCAACAGGGCGAGCAGGTCCGTGTCCCGGAAACTGTTGGGCGCATGTTTGACGACCACGGCTTCCCCTTCCACCGGGCGAACCGACACATGGATGGCCGCCCCCTCCGTGCCGGGCAAAAAGAAAGACGCTCCCTCCCGGTGCGCCTCGTGGCGGACGTGGAACACGGGCAGACCGCGCTCACGGAACAGGGCGAGGGCCTCGGCCGCGTGGGCCGCCGCCTCCAGACTGCCAACCAGTTCCATGTGCCCGCCTGGGAAATAATCATTCTGAAAATCTATGAGCAACAGCGCCGTATGCATATAATCCTCCATTGTTGCGGCCACCGTACTCCAGACGGCGGATTGCGGTCCAATCGTCTTCCCTGATACGCCCTTTCGAATATCCGATATTTCATCTGGGGGCTTGCCGACAAATCCGCACTGAGCTATACGTACGATGATTGCATAACTAACCGATTATAACTCGCATTGCCCTGGATCCAAGAATGACCGACATGCCCACGAAAGACTCCCTGTGTATCGTCTGGACCTCCTCCGACCCCGAAGTGGCTGAAAATCTGGCCTTCATGTATGCGCATAACGCCCTCAAGGAAGGATGGTGGGAACAGGTCCGCGTGATCATCTGGGGACCTTCGGCCGCCCTGGCCGCGCGGGATGAAACCATCCAAACACGGCTCAAGGCAATGCTGGCCGACGGCGTGGAGATCTGGGCCTGCCGGGCGTGCGCCGAAAACTACGGCGTGACCGACCGGCTCGAAGCGCTGGGCGCAAATGTGCTCTACGTGGGCAAACCCTTTACCGACATGCTCAAGGACGGCTGGACCCAGTTGACGTTCTGAGACGGCCGCGCGAGCCGGAAAACAGCGGAGAGACAGGTGAACGACACGCAAACCGCCAAAAGCCGGGGACAGCAGCCCCCTCCTGTGCGCATCCTCATCGCCGAGGATTCGGAAAGCAACCAGATGCTCCTCTCCCTGTACCTGACCGATTCCGGCTACGCCCTGGACTTCGCCGCAAATGGCCGTGAGGCCGTGTCCCTTTTCAAGGCGGGCTCCTACTCCCTGGTGCTCATGGACATCTTCATGCCCATCCTGGACGGTCTGGACGCCACCCGCGAAATCCGCGACTTCGAACGGGATCGCGGACTCTCCCCGGTGCCCATCGCGGCCGTGTCCGCCAACGCCTTCACCGAGGACAGGGAACGCTCCCTCCAAGCGGGCTGCACCAATTTTCTGGCCAAGCCCATCCGCAAGATTCCATTGCTCAAATTCATCGCCGACACCCTGGGAGACTGACCGCAATTATGCCCAGCACCGACCTCCTCCATAACATCCTCAGATTGCAGGAACCGGAAGCCGCATTGGCCTGCCGGACGGAGGGGGGCCCACCGGGCGAGGCACGCATCATCGCGGCCAACGAGGCCGCCTGCACCCTGTTCGACCTGACCCGCGAGGAACTCCAAAGCCGGACGCCCGGCGAAGTCATCACCAATTTCGCAACCCTGGCCGAAGACGCCCCCATGTTCGAGACCGGTTCCCGGCACATCGAGCATACCCTATGCGGGACAAATCGGGCCACCCCCGTGGAAATTCGCTCGCACGGGCTGGACCTCGACGGCGAGACCTTCTTCGTCATCATCCTCCGGGACATCACCGTGCGGCGACGGCGGGAAATGAAATGCGACCTGAATGAACAACGCTTCAAGACCCTGTACACCCTCTCAAGAATGATGGACAGATCCGTGGAGGAAATCCTCGACTACGCCTTGGTGCAGGGCGTGTACATGACCGACAGCCGCATGGGTTACATAGGCTTCATGGACGAAGCGGAATCCCGGCTGACCCTGCGCCCCTGGGCCGTGCCCGACCTGGGAGAGTGCACCGTGCACGACAAGACGCCCATCTTCCGTATCGAAAAAGGAGGACTGTGGGCCGAGGCCGTGCGCCAGCGCAAGCCTATCATCGCCAACGACTACGCCTCGGCCCCGGGTAGGCGGGGCACCCCCGAAGGACACGTGCCCCTGGTCCGGCACATGAACATCCCGGTCATCGACAAAAATCGCATCCGACTGTTGGTCGGGGTGGCCAACAAAGACGAAGACTACACCGAGTCCGACGTGGTCCAGCTTTCTCTGATCATGGAGGGGGTCTGGCACATCATCCAGCGCAAACGCATGGAGGCCGACCTGATCCGGGCCATGCGCGAGGCCCGGCAGGCCGACCGGGCCAAGAGCCAATTTCTGGCCAATATGAGTCATGAGCTGCGCACGCCCTTGAACGGCATCATGGGCATGACCCAATTGCTCCTGGACACCGAAGGGCTCTCGGAAGAACAGAAGGAATACCTGACCCTCAGCCTGGAATCGAGCATCCAGCTGTCCGGGGTGCTGACCTCCCTGCTCGACCTGTCGTGCATCGAATCCGGCGGCACCGGCTTGAACCGGAAGGATTTCGACCTGCCCGAAGTCATCCGCTCCGCCGTATCCCCCATGCTCCCACAGGCCGAGCTCAAGGGGGTTGGCCTTATCTGCAACCTGGGCGATCTTCCGGCCACAGTCTACGGCGACGCCGAAAAACTCCGCCAGACTCTCATCAACCTGATACACAATGGTGTGAAATTCACCCAGGAGGGTTCGGTCACGGTCACGGCATCCTGCTCGCCGCTGCCGCATGACCCGGACATGGTCATGCTGTCCGTTTCGGTGACCGACACCGGCATGGGCGTCCCCGAAGACAAACGCGAGGCCGTATTCGAGAGCTTCACGCTCGGCGAGGAGTACATGACCAAGCGCTACAGCGGCCTGGGCCTCGGCCTGACCATCTCCCGCAAGCTGGCCGAGATCATGGGCGGGGCCATCGAATTGGAGAACTCCACAAGCGGAGGATCCGTTTTCACCCTGAACGTCCCCCTGCTGTGCAGGCTGGACCGGCTCGCCCCCCTCGCCCGGAAGGAAAAAACCGACCGGGCCCTGAACATCCTCGTGGCCGAAAACGAAGAGGTCAACGCTCTGGTCACCTCGCGACTGCTCCGCAAGCACGGCCATGCCGCCACCGTGGTGGGCAACGGCCAACACGCCATCGACACCCTCATGCGGGGCGGATTCGACATGGTGCTCATGGACGTCCGGATACCGGTCGTCAACGGCCTCGAAGTCACCGAGATCATCCGCTCGGGCGCGGCCGAAGGCATCGACGCGGACATCCCGATCATCGGTCTGACCGCCGTTGCGGACGAAATGGACCGCAACCGACTCCTCGACGCGGGCATGAACGCGGTCGTGACCAAAACCTTCGACGCCGCCGAGATCCTGGACGCCGTCCAGGACGCGGCCCGGAACCGTTGACCGTTCCCCTCCCGCCCAAAGAAAAAGGCCGCACCCTCTCGGGCGCGGCCTCGCTTATCGCTTTTTCCGGCCGGATCAGCCAAGCAGTTCGTTGACCTTCTCCATGACGGCAAAGGCGTCGGCCACGTAGAGCACGTCGCACTTGCCCTGGGCCCAGCCGCAACCGGCGTCCAGGTTGATCGCCCGGCGCTCCTTGATGAAACGCCAGCCCACCACATGCGGCTCCTCGCCATGGCAGCACGTGGACAATCCCTTGGGATGGCGCGGAGTCGCGCCGGTCTGCCCCACCTGATGCATGTGGGTCAGGAACGAAATGACCGCGCCGCCCTCGCCCGAGATATCCACCAGGGACTTGGACGAGCCGAGCGACGATTTGGTCGCGTCCAGGAAGGACAAAATGACCGATTCGGCCTCACCCACGTGGGTGGCGCCGTCGGCCTGCTTCTTGGTCCAGCCTGCGCCCGCCACGAACAACAGCGGCGCATCCGGACGGATGGTCTGCTGATCCTCGGAGGCGCATTCCATGCCCGCCACCTTGGTGCGCACGCCGGAGACGTCCACGGAAAGCGGTTCGACATCGACCGCGCCCGCCCCCGCAAAGGGCTCGGCGCAACCGGAGTCCAGCGTCAGGACCCAAGGCCGCTCATCGCGGATCAAGGTGCCCTCCATGCGCTGGCGGTAGAACCACCGCTTGGCCACGGGCTTGCCGCCCTCAACGCTTAAGCCGGACAGGTGGGTGTCCACCCGACCGTCCAAACGCACAGCCAGGCCGGGCAGGGCGCGACTGAAACGGGAGGTTGCCGGAGCCACAATCACCTCGGCATCACAGGCCTTGGCGATGGCTTCGGCCGCAGCCAGATCGGAAGAATAGCGTCCGTCCGCGAAGTCCGCGCCGGACACGCCGTAGAATTTCGCACCGCAGCCGCCGATGGACTCGGCCGCCGAGGCGACGTCCGCGCCGATGAGCCCGACGACAAGGCCGCAGCTCAGGTCTTCAGCCAATCCCTTGGCCGAGGTCAACGCCTCCAGAGCGGACTTGTGCAGGGAATTGTCGCATTCGGTATGAGCAAGAAACAAAACAGTCATGGCGATACCCCCTAGCCCTTGATCCATTCGACGATTTCCCTGGCCATTTCCTCCACCGGCACGTCCTTGACGACGCGGGTCTCGCGGCGCTGCCGGGGCAGTTCCACAGAGGAAAACTTCAAGCTCGTGCCGGACAGATCGGCGGGCTTGGCCTGCATGAGCGCGGGCATGTTCCGCTGCATGTTCTGCATGCCCACCTGCGGGTTGTTCGGCGGCTCGGGCAGTTCGCCCGTAGCCCAGCCGAAGGCCGCCGGAGCGCCGTCCACCACGGACTTCTGGTACGCGCCGCCCTCGACGCGCTCCAAGACTTCCAGGGAACCGTCACCGCCCACGGTGAGCTTGTCCACGCCCTGGAACTGCTCGGTCACGCCGAGCATCTCGCCGACCATCTGGATAACCGCGCCGGAACCGCGCGAAGCGGATTGCCAGCCGCCGAAGAGCAGCAGCTTGGACTTGTCCAGGCCGTTTATGCCCTCAATGGTCTGGGCCAACACCCTGGCGGTCTCGTAGCCGTCGGCGAAACCCGAGGCACTGCCGTCGGCCACGACCAACTGGAACGGAACCTTCTGGGCCACGGACATCATGACCTGCTGGAGCTTGGCCTTGGGGCCGAGGCTGACCAGCCAGACCTGACTGCCCGGATTCCCGGCCGCCAGATTCGCGGCCTCGTACAAGGCGTGCCCGGCCCACGGGTCAAGCACGGCGGGAAGCATCATTTCGTTCTTCAGGGACGGCCCGGCGGGCCCGTCCTGGGGGGCGAGCGTCTGGAGCGGGTCCGGGACGATGGAGCCGCAGACCACGATGTGGAATTCACTACCCATTCAATGTTCTCCTTGATTAGCGGCGGCAATCGCATTTCTCATGCCGCCCATTCAGTGCCTTCGGCCACCGCTGGGCGGGAATGCCTCCGGCGGCCTAAGAACCTTTTGGAAAAGGTTCTTAGGAATCTCCAAAACTTTTTGACACCGCTTCGCGGGGTGCGCCCGCGCGCGTCGGCTCTCTTCATCCAATGAACTATTTCGCCAAAGGCGACAGCGGGATTCCAAAGGGCTCGACCTTTGACCGCCGGAGGCGAAGTCACCCGTCCAATCCGCCACGGGCGGTTCGAACTTTCCCCTCGCCGGGGAGGCGTCTCCGACGGTCTAGGAACCTTTTGGAAAAGGTTCTTAGGAATCTCCAAAACTTTTTAACGCCGCTTCGCGGGGTGCGCCCGCGCGAGTCGGCTCTCTTCATCCAATGAACTATTTCGCCAAAGGCGACAGCGGGAGTCCAAAGGGCTCGACCTTTGGCCGCCGGAGGCGACGTCACCCGTCCAATCCGCCGCAGGCGATTCGAACTTTCCCCTCGCCGGGGAGGCGTCTCCGACGGCCTAGGAACCTTTTGGAAAAGGTTCCTAGGACTCTCCAAAACTTTTTGACGCCGCTTCGCGGGGTACGCCCGCGCGAGTCGGCTCTCTTCATCCAATGAACTGTTTCGCCAAAGGCGACAGCGGGATTCCAAAGGGCTCGACCTTTGGCCGCCGGAGGCGAAGTCACCCGTCCAATCCGCCACAGGCGATTCGAACTTTCCCCTCGCCGGGGAGGCGTCTCCGACGGCCTAGGAACCTTTTGGAAAAGGTTCTTAGGAATCTCCAAAACTTTTTGACGCCGCTTCGCGGGGTGCGCCCGCGCGAGTCGGCTCTCTTCATCCAATGAACTATTTCGCCAAAGGCGACAGCGGGATTCCAAAGGGTAAGCCCTTTGGCCGCCGGAGGCGAAGTCACCCGTCCAATCCGCCGCAGGCGATTCGAACGTTCCCCTCGCCGGGGAGGCGACTCCGACGGCCTAGGAACCTTTTGGAAAAGGTTCTTAGGAATCTCCAAAACTTTTTAACGCCGCTTCGCGGGGTGCGCCCGCGCGAGTCGGCTCTCTTCCTCCACTGAACTCTTTCGCCAAAGGCGACAGCGGGATTCCAACGGGCTCGACCTTTGACCGCCGGAGGCGAAGTCACCCGTCCAATCCGCCGCAGGCGATTCGACCCTGTCTTTATCCTAATTCTCCACGGAATGCAGCCCGCCGGAACCGGCCAGAAACCGGACGTTGGTCCGCTCTCCGTCCGCAGGGTTGGACTTGCTGCAATTCCACATGCATACCCCGCAGTGCACGCACTTTTCGCGGTCGAAGAGCGGCGTACCACCGTCGGGATTGGTGTAAATGGCCTGGCCCGAGCACGCCTCAATACAGACTTGTTCGCGGCAGGCGGCGCAGACCGCCGGATCGGCAAAGCGCACATGGTCGCCATAGCCGGGATTGGCCTGGACCTTGCCGCCCATGAGCAGAGCGTCCTGATGGGAAACCAGGAGCTGGCCGTCCAGAGGGATCTCCGGCCAGCCCGCGCGGTCCATGAGCGCATCATGCAGGCTGACGCCCTTCTTGGAGCACTCGGCCCGAATGGCCGCGATGTCGCCCGCCGGAATGATATCCCGATAGTAGTCCTCGATGGACGGAATGCGCTCCTGCGGCTTGAGCGCCTTGCCCGGCACGTTCAAAAGTCCGTTGGTCAGGCCGGTCAGGCCCATGCCCAGGAAGCCGGAGAGCACGGAACGGGTAAAGCCGTCGCGCGACTTTTCGGCCACCTCGGCCTCCTTTTCGACCCAGGAGGCGCGGCGGCGGGAAACATAGGTGTTTTCCAGATTTTCCTTGGTGAAGGCCCGGCCGGACTTGAGCAGTTCCAACACGGCCTCGCCGAGCTGTGCGCCCGTGGCCCAGGCCTCGTCCACACCCGAGCCGGTGAGCACGTTGGTGGAGCCGGAACCCTCGCCGATGCGGGCAAAGCCATCGCCGCACAGGATGGGTTCGCCGCGCTTGCCGGATTCGTTCAGGGATTTGGCTCCCCAGGAACGCATGGTCCCGCCCTGGAGACGCTTCCACAGGTACGGATGCAGCATCCAATGCTGCATGTAACGGTAGGCGGTGCGCACCGGATTATCGAACCAGGAGGGCACGAAGATGCCCAGGGACGCCACGTTGCCGGGGTAGACGTACAGAAAGCCGAAAATCTCGGGCTCAGGGTAGCCGATGGTATGCAACACGGTGCCGGGCTGCCAGTCGCACCCTTCGGGCAGGTCCACCACGCATTTCATGCCCACGGCCCACTCGCGTTGGTGATGGCCGCCGGGCATGCCCAGCTTGCGGTTGAGCTTCTGCCCAACCGGGCCCACCGGGCCGTCGGCCACCACGGTCAGGGCGGCCTTCATGTCCATGCCCGGCATGTAGCCCGCATTCGGGGTGCCGTCCTTGTCCACGCCCTGATCGGCCATGCGCACGCCTTTGACCGCCGTGCCCTCGACCAGGGGTTCGGCCACCGGGCTGGACGGCCATATCTGGGCCATGCCGGTGCCCATCAGATTCGATCCAACCCATTGGTTGAGCTGACCGATGGAAAAGAGCATGCCCGGATGCTTTTCCAAAAATTTCGGAATGTACGGCAATTCATACGCGCCGTCCTTCATGAAGCCGCCAAGAATCTTCTCGGCCAGCCGGAACAGCCCGGGCCTGCGGCTCGCACCCACCGGATCGGTCAGGAACAGGACTTTTTCCTCCCTGACCTCGCATGCCATGGGGATCTCGGACAGGTCCAGGTTCGGAAACGAAGCCCGGAAAGCCCTCCCCTTGGTGACCACGCCCGACACGCCGAAGCCGATGTCGTCGGCGCGCTCGTAACAGATGACCTGCGGCGGCATGCCCGGCATGACCTTGCTTTCGGCCACGGGCGTGCCGTCCTCGTTCATCAGCCCGCGCGCCAAGGTCGTCAGGAACCCGCCCGCGGCAGGGCCGAAGCCCACACATACAATGTCCGTTTCCATTTCGACACGCGGCGTTTCGTCGCTCATTGGGTGCCCCCGGCCCCCATCCCCTCCTCCCTCCTAAACTTTTTGCGTCGCTTCGCGATGATTCGGGGGGGAGTGGCCAGGCGTGCCCCTTCCCGGTACGCCTGTGAGGTGGGTCTGGTTGAAGTTTGTTTCGTTCCGAGCGTGAAATTTAGATTCACGCCCCCGCGCCGCCAGCAACCTACACGGCTGTCCTCTCCCCTTCCAGACGGCGCGGCGCTCAAAATTTTGGAAGGGAGAGCACGGGAGGGAAACCTTTCGCAAAAGATTTCCCTCCCACATTACCTTTATCTTGCTAGCCCTGCGGGTAGTCGAGGGCTTCGGGAATCATCACTTCGGCCAGGGCGTTGCCCGCGCGGTCCTTGGCCAGCCGGGAACCGGCCAGACACATGTCCACGGCGGCCTTGAGCTCACGGAAACGGACCAGGTCCGGGCGCGCGCACTTGGACTGGTCGCCCAGGGTGCCGTCCTCGGCGCATTCCGCCTTGGACTTCAATTCAGGCTCGCACTTCTCGGCGATGCCGCCGTCCGGGGTCGGACAGCGGTTCCAGTTGAAGCCGTAGACCAGTTCGGAACAGATGCGGGCCACTTCACCGGCGGCCCGGGCGGCCTGGATATGGCACAAGTCCTTGTAGAACCCGGCCAGATCGTCGAGGCCTTCGGCCAGAGTCATGGACTGGGGGCCCTTCTCGATAAGTTCCATGACGTCGCAGGCCAGGGAGTAGGAGCCGAGGATCCATCCCAGAGCGTCGGCCATGGGGAAGGTCACGCCTTGCCGCTTGTTGTGGTAGAGCTTGCGGCCGTCCTGGTCGGTGGCTTCCTGGAGATGACCCAGGGTCCACTGCCACAGCTCCATGGCCGCAGCGAGCACGAAGCCGCCCAGCCCGGGCACATCCCTGCCCGCGCGGCGCATCTGCGCAATCCAGTTCTCCATGATGCAGCCGAAGATGTCGGAGGTCATGGTCATGGTCAAATGGCGACGCTGCACGGCCTCGGGGCCTTCATAAGTGGCCTCCAACTGGCAGTCGGTCCACTTTTGCATGAGAAAGCCGGGGCAATCCTCGGTGATGCCATAGCCGCCGACCAGGGCCACGGCCTCGCGCATCTTGTTGGCGCCCTCGCCCGTGTTCCAGAGCTTCACGCCGGGATTGAGAACGCCCGCCAGGGCTTCCATGTAGGCGTACTGGACCAGGGTATCGTTCGAAAGTTCGGCGTAACGGGCCTCGTCGCGCTCGACGGTCAGACCGTATTCCATGGCGATGAACTCGCGTACCTGGTCGTGGAGCTTGCGCAGGACGGACATCTGCTTGCGGATGCTGGTCACGCCCTCGGCCGCAAAATGGGCTTCCTTGGCCTTTTCGATGGGGTCGAAATGGTCGGCCAGCCGCGCGGCGGCAAAAGCCAGGGAGCAGCCTGCTTCGCCCGTGGCCCACACGTCCGCCAGACGTTGCAGGGCGTCCTCGTTGATCTGGAGCCCCTTGTCGTAACGCGGAGAGCCTTCCTTGCAGGCGTCGCCGCCCCGAAAGCGATTGCGGTGGTAGCGGATGACCGGCTCCACGGCGGAAAGCAGCTTGGCCGAGGTCATCAGTCCCACGGGGATGCGGGTGCGGTGGAAGACCGCCCCGATGATCTCGGAGTGGTTGTATTTGGGCACGATCACACCGTCCACGACCTCGTAGCCGCCAATGATGCGGGAGGCGGGCACCTTGAGGTTCAGGACGGGATCACGGGTGGAGGAAAGCTGATGGACCATCTTCAGCGTGGGCGCGCCCCGATCGAAGACACCCTCGTCACCCTCTTCGAGGATGACCATGAAGGTTCCCTTGATGCGTTCGTCGCGGGATTCCACGGCGGCGGTGACGAAGTTGGCGAAATCCATGTTGGTGATGAACCGACCGCGCTTGTCGATCTGGAGCCAGGGCTCCTCGCCCTCCTTCCATTCGGCCACGGAGGCCTTGCCGCAAAGCACGCCGGTGTCCACGCCCACATAGGGCAGCGGTTCGGTCAGGGCGAAGGCCCCGCGCCAGATGGTGCGATCCTCGCCCAGCTGGGGCGGGACGCAGGCGGCCATGTACTTGTCGCGCTGCTCGGGGGTGCCCTTCTCGTGGATGGGCGCAAGCGCCAGACAGGAGGCCAGGGAGGACGTGGCCGCACCGGCATCCACCCAGGCCAGCTCATACGCGACCAGGGCCAGGGCCAGGTTCTTGGGGCCTTCGATGAAGCCGCCCTGATGGGGATCCATGAACAGGGCGGTCAGCCCGGACTGGTCGAAGGCGTCCAGGAGCTGGCCTTTTTGTTCGGTCCACTCATGGGTATTGCGCGCGCCTTCGGCCACCAGCTTGGCTACCGTGGAGCGGGCGATGGACCGGGCGCTCTGCACGGACATCTGGAGGTCGAAACGCTCGGCAAAACGCCACATGATCTGCCGGACGTCGTCTCCCGGAAGAGTACGAAGAGTATACATAGGTGTCTTCCCCGAAAGGTTGATTTTAGACTGGAGATTTCAGTTATCAATAATAGTCGGGGACGATAGGCCATTGTCCCTGGTGAGTCAAAGTGTTTTTATTCCTTAAACAAGCGTTTCAGCGGCTTCCCGGGCCATTCCGGGCCCTTTTCGCCACATTGGCCAAGGACTGTTTCGCGACTGTGTGCGATACTGTTTCGAAGAGACGGAATCCCGCTTTGACTTCGTCTTCGATTCCCTGCACTATGCGCCATCCCAACAAGGCGGCAGCGGTGATGAGCCACGACTTTCCGAACATACGAACCCTGGCCGAGGCCATGGGCGCTCTGGCCGAAGGGCGCGCGCCGAATGACGGCCCCGACACAGGAGAAGCAGCCACGGAATTCATGGCGTGGTGTGACCGCACCCCGCGCCCAACCCAGGCCGAAGCCGTTCCCCTGGCCGAAGCCGTCCTGGCCTTGTATCGCCTGGCCGCCGACTCCGGCGACATCCACACCATCCAAACCTGCCTCCAGGCCCTGGTCCGCTCGGGACGCTTTGGGCGGACCCTGTGCGCCCGGCTGATCGCCGCCCGAAACGCGCCCCTGGCCCGGCTGGCCCCCAAGGTGGCGGCCTGGCCCGCCCGGGACAGGCTGGGGCTGGCTCACGAGATGCTTCGGGACTTTCCCGGCGACAAGGATAAGGAAACCCTGGCCTGGCTGGAGGACCTGCTCAAACCGCTCATGGGCACGGCCCCCGAGGAACTGGCCCCGTTCGTGGCAAGATTGGGCGAACAGGGCGAGGTCCTGGCCTTCCCGGTCCGACAGGTCATCGCGGGCGGGCTGTTCGGGCGGTTCATCGACTCCCGCCTGACCAACGGCGCGGAGGGGCGCGACCTGGAACAACTCTGCCGGGTCATCCGGGGAATGGCCGACGCGGCGTATGCCGAAGGTCTGGCCACGGCCGTGGACAAAGGACGAATCAAGGCGGATATCGCGGTCCTGCGGACCATCGCGGACGTGAGCGAGGCGGGCAACAAAACCATTCTCGGCATGTTGCTCAAGATTCTGCCCAAGGCTGACGCCCGGCTGGCCGGAGCGTGTCTGGACGCGCTCATCAGCCAGGACCACCCCGCCATGGGCAAGCTGCTCGCCACGATCCACTCGCGCATGCCGGGCCTCCGCGCGGTCGCCGTGTCCCGCGCCCCGCTGCTCGGGGACATCGCCCTCGTCCAGTACCTGGCCGCCCTGCCCGAGGACCGCCGCGACGAGGCCCTGCTGGAGATGTTCGGCGTGCTCGAAACCATCGCCCCGGACTTCGTGCGCAACGCGACCGGAGCCTGCCCGCCCAGAGGAATCGGTTCCCCCCGGGCCCATGAAACCCCGCCGCCCGCTTCGCCACGGAGGGATGCGTCCGAAACGGCCGGAACCGGCTTCTTCAAAGGATTGTTCAAGGCCAGACCAAAGACTCTTCAGGACATGCTGCCCAAGTCCACCAATGTTCGCGACATGGCCCTGTCCGGCTCCTCGGTGGACGGCGAACAACTGACGAACCGCAACCTGACCGGCCTGACATTGGCATGGTCCGTCTTTGCGCATACCCGGTTCTCCCGTGGCAAGGTGGCCGACACCGACCTGACCGGCGGCATCTTTCGCGACTGCGAGTTGTCGGACACCGAATTCCGGGGAGTCCGCTTCAACGGCGCGGAGTTCGCCTCCACCCGGTTCGAGGGGTGCGTGTTCACGGACTGCGTCTTCACCGAAGCATTCTTCTCGAACTGCGTCTTCGAGGCGTGCCGTTTCCGGACCTCAGTCTTCAGCGGCGCCAGCCTGCGCGACACCCGGCTGACGGGCACGGATCTGACCACCTGCACCCTGGCGGGCTGCTCCCTGCACGGCTGCACCGTCCGCTCCTCCCGCTTCCAGGCGTGCGACCTGTCCTTCGCCGAATTCATCGGCGACGACTTCCAGGGTGTGGAGCTGCGCGAAAGCTGCCTGCACGCCCTGTACATCCGGGACTGCAACCTGCTGTCCATGGAGCTGCCCGCCTCGCCCATGACCCGGTCCGTAATCAAGAACTCCGACGCCGGCCACCCGCAGTTCCTGGCCAACCGCCTCCGCCAGATGACCATTTTCGCCCGGGAGGCGGGAAAGAGCGCCACGCCCGGAAACGGCAAGACCGACACCTTCACGGCCCGCAAGGCGCTCACTGCGTGGTCCCGGGAGCTGACCTTCATGCGCCGGGAACGGCGCATGCTCGACAACAACCGTCAGCGCATGCACCGGGCCATGGATGCCCTGTCCCGCGACCAGCAGGCCTTCCTGCGAATGCTCCCCCTGCTGCTGAACAGCGATGTATTCGAGCGCCGCTATAATTTCGGCAACATCCCCTCCTGCCAGGTCTGGGGCTACCATCCCGGCCTGACCGAGTTGGAACTGGTACGCGACCGGATGGGCGTGGAGCCCGAGTTCGCCACCTCGGCCGAGGTGCGCATCCTGGCGGTCTATGCCATGGGCAGCCTGGGCACCGTGGCCCAGACGTCGAGTTCGGACCTGGATTGCTGGGTCTGCCACGACGGCGACCTGACCGTGGCTGCGGAACACGGCCTGACGCGCAAGCTCAATGCCATGGCCCTGTGGGCGGACGACGAATACGGCCTGGAAGTCCACTTCTATCCCATGCGCATGGACGACGTGCGCGAAAACCGCTTCCTGTCCGGAGACGAGGAAAGCTCGGGCTCGGCCCAGGCCCTGTTGTTGAAAGAGGAATTCTACCGCACGGCGCTGAAGTTGGCGGGCAAGAACATCGCATGGTGGGTCACCCCGGCCGGAGCCAGGATCAAGGCCTACGAGGCGTGCATCCGCGCGGCACGGCGCTATCCCCTATGCGGCAAGCCGCGCCTGGAAGACTTCGGGCACCTGACCGAAGTGCCGCCGAGCGAATATTTCGGCGGGTCCCTGTGGCAGATGGTCAAAGCCGCGCACTCGCCCTTCAAATCCGTGCTCAAACTCGGCCTGCTCGAAACCTACGCCGCACCCGAAGCGTCCTCCCTCCCCCTGTGCGACCGCATCAAGCACAACCTGACCCGCAACCGCCAGGGCAAACTCGACACCGATCCGTACACCGCCCTTTACGCCACCCTGCACGACTACTATTCCGAGCGCGGGGAGGACAACACCGCGGCACTGCTCAAGGAGTCCTTCCGGCTCAAGACCAACCTTTCGAGCATCCCCCTGTTCATGAATCTGCCCACCCGACCCGAAGACGAATCCCTGCTCTCGGTCCTGTTCGGCTCGACCTACATGGAACCGGGCAGGCTGGCCGAGACGCACCGGACCTGGCCCTTCGAGAAATCCCTGCGCATGGGCTCGCACGTGCGCCGCTACATGGTGGACACTTACCGGCGCATCCAGGAAAGGTTGGCGGCCGACGGCCGGTCCGAGGGCAAGCCCAAGGCGCTGATCAACCCCGAGGACTTGACGCGCATGGGCCGGCGCATCGCGGCCAACTTCGCCCGCAAGCCCCACAAGATCATGCGCGTGCCGTTCATGGATACGCGGGAAAACGGCTTTCCCATCCTGCACTTCGCAGCGGAAAAGGCACCGGGCAAGCCGACCGCCTGGACCGTGCGCGGCGGCGAACGGGTGGAGGCCAAGCAATCCGCCGAGCATCTGCAACGGCTGCACCGCAACCATGACCCGGCACACCTGCTGGCCTGGCTGCTGGCCAACCGCATTTACGCTCCCAAAAGCCTGCTCCAGGCGGACCGGACCATCGCGCCCATCGCGCTGGCCGACCTGCAACGGCTCATGAGCGCCCTGCACGATTTTTTCCCGTTCGCCGAGACCTTCGAACCGGACATCAACGAGGGGCTGCGCGCCGAGACCGTGGAACGCGCCTTTTTCATCCTCAACCTGGCCGCCCCGCACGAGACCGGACGCATCGAACACGCCGCCGTGATCTATTCCACCAACTGGGGCGAGATGTTCTGCCGTACCTTTATCCGACCCGGACGAATATTTGAGCGCAACCCGGCGCGCTTCCTGGCGGAAAAAGCCGGGCAAGCCCTGGCCGAGACACCGCAATTGGGTCTGTTCATACCCAAAGGATCGCAATGCCGACGCATCAGTCTGACCTGAAATCGCCCTGCTGGGCCGTGATCTTTACCTCCGTACGCACGGACGCCGACCACGGCTATGCCGAAACCGCCGAGCGCATGATCGAACTGGCCCGGTCCATGCCCGGTTTCCTGGGCGCGGAGTCCGCCCGCGAGGAAATCGGCATCACCGTGTCCTATTGGGAGAGTCCGGAGGCCATCGAGGCGTGGCGCAACCACCCCGAGCATCGGGCCGCCCAAAAACGCGGCCGTGAGGAATGGTACGCCTCCTTCACCACCCGCGTCTGCCGGGTGGACCGCGAAAGCCGCTTTCCCTGATTCCGGTTTCCGATCTTCCTTTTTCGGCAATTCATCCGGAAATCGAACCCCTTCGGTATCGACAAACCGTAATGAATGATATATGCCAACTTTCCGTCGTTGCAGCATACATTTTTGTATTTTCATGCCGAATCCGACGTTTTCGCGGTTTGGTGAGCCAACTTCAAAGGGAATTCCATGCGCACACTCCTCATCCTGTCGGCCGCCTTCCTGTCGGCCTTTTTTCTGTCCACGCCCGTCCTGGCCGCCGACCCCGCCGTGGCCGCCGCCAATGCCGAACACTGGGGCCTGATGACCCTGATCCCGCCGCTCTTGGCCATCGCCCTGGCCTTCGCCAGCAAAAACGTGGTTCTGTCGCTGTTCATAGGCGTGTTCTCGGGCTGCTTCATGCTCGAACTCAAAGGGCTCGACGTGTACGGCGCCATGGTGGGAGGATTTCTGCACCTGTCCAGCCAGGTCCTGTCCTCCCTGGCCGACCCGTGGGATGCGGGCATCGTGCTCCAGGTACTGGCCATCGGCGGCCTCATCGCGCTCATCTCCAAGATGGGCGGAGCCCTGGCCATTGCCGAAGCCGTCTCCCGCTGGGCCAAGACGCCGCGTTCCTCCCAGTTGGCCGCATGGTGCATGGGCCTGTTCATCTTCTTCGACGACTACGCCAACTCCCTGACCGTGGGGCCGATCATGCGCCCGGTCACGGACCGCATGCGGGTCTCGCGCGAAAAGCTGGCCTTCATCATCGACGCCACGGCCGCGCCCATCGCGGGCATCGCGCTCATTTCCACCTGGGTGGCCTACGAAGTCGGCCTGATCCGCGACGGCTACCAAACCATCGGCGTTGCGAGCAACGCCTACGGCATCTTCGTCCAGACCATTCCCTACCGCTTCTACAACATCTACATCCTGCTCTTCATTCTCCTGGCCGTATGGCTCAAGCGTGATTTCGGCCCCATGTACACGGCCGAAATGCGCGCCCGGACCCATGGCAAGGTCCTTGCCGACAACGCCGTGCCCATGGCCTCGGACGAGGCCACCACGTTGGAGCCCGCTTCGCATGTAAAGCCGTCCGTCTGGAGCGCCATCCTGCCCATCGGCACCCTCATGGTCGCCGCGTTCCTGGGCTTCTACTTCAACGGCTACCAAAACCTCGACGACCCGGCCGTGCTCGCGGCGGTGAACGCCTCGCCCCTGTCCTTCACATCCATGCGCACCTGCTTCGGGGCCTCGGACGCCTCGGTGGTTCTTTTCCAGGCCGCCCTGCTCGCATCCATGGTGGCCATAGCCATGGCCGTGGCCAAGAAAATCATGCCGCTCAAGGACGCCATCGAGACTTTCGTCACGGGCATCAAGTCCATGAACATCACCGCCGTCATCCTGCTCCTGGCCTGGTCCCTGTCCGGCGTCATGAAGGAGCTGGGCACGGCCACGTATCTGGTGGGCGCGTTGTCCGACGCCCTGCCCGCCTACCTGCTGCCTTCCCTGATCTTCATCCTCGGCTCGATCATCTCTTTCGCCACGGGCACTTCCTACGGGACCATGGGCATTCTCATGCCCCTGACCATCCCCCTGGCCTTCGCCCTGAACCCGGCCCCGGAGTTCGTCATCCTGGCCGTAGGCTCGGTCCTGACCGGCGCCATCTTCGGCGACCACTGCTCGCCCATCTCGGACACGACCATCCTGTCCTCCATGGGCGCGGGTTGCGACCACATCGACCACGTGCGCACCCAGTTGACCTACGCCGTGGTCGTGGCCCTGCTCGCCATCGTCACCGGCTATCTCCCGGCCGGACTCGGCCTGCCCGTGATTCTGACCCTGCCGATGGGCATCCTGGCCACGGGCCTGGTCATCCGCTTTGCGGGCAAGAAGGTGGATGCCTGATCGACCAACCCAACAGATAAAACGAAACGCCCGGATCGGAAAACCGATCCGGGCGTTTTTTTCGCCGGGAACACACCGCGCTAAAAACGGCGGCAGTAATATTTGACGTCCACATCCATGAGCGGGACCGAATCCGGGACCTCGCTCTTCGCCACCTCGACGAACCCGGACTTCTCGTAGAACCGGTGGGCCGCCTTATACACGTCCACGGTACCGAGATAGATTGCGCGCACACCGTGGGCCTTCGCCTGATCGAGCAAGGTCCGCATGAGCCCTGCGGCCACGCCCCGAGCCTTGCCGCGCCAGGCTTTTTTCACGAACATCTTGCGCAGGGAGCAGACGCCGCCGCCCACATCCTTGAGAGCAAGAGTCCCGATGAGTTCGTCGCCCTCGAAAGCGAGCCAGAAATTGCCCGCGCCGTATTGGTAATACTCGGGGATTTCGCGCAAGTCCGGTTGTTTTTCGGCCGAAGTGGCCACGCCGAACTCGACCATCTGAATGGTGGTGATCAATTCGACGATGGCATCGACGTCATGCCCCGCGTACTCGACGATATGCATAATCTAGGACACCATGCGAGTTGCGATCCAGTCAAGGACCATGGTCGGATTGACCGGCACCTGGGTGTTCAGGGCATCCTGAGCCTGATCCAGGACCAGCCCGATGCGTCGCAAATCAGCCGGGCCGTAGGTCTTGGCCATGTCCGCCGAAAGCGGCGTGGCGCAACTGCCGGACAGGGCCTCGCGCAGCTCGCGCTGCATGCCCAGAACCACGTCCATGGCCAGGGCCCGGTCCACAGCGCCGCGCACCTGGGTGCGCTCGAACCAGCCGCGGCCGGTCTGCCAGAAACGAACCAGGGCCGTGGTCCATTCAGTCACTTCGGGCGGATTCACGCGCACGTCCGGCCAGGACAGGGTGACCACCCAGGAACGGGAAACCAAGGTCTCCAGGAGCCGCTCGCGCTGGGGCGCGGCCAAGACGAAAACGTTGCCGGGACGGGGCTCCTCCAAAGACTTGAGCAAGGCGTTGGCCGCCTCGGTCATGAACATCTGGGCTTCGGCGAAGATGGTCACGCGGTAGCCGTCGCCATGGGGTGGCTGGCCCCAGGTGGAACGCTTCTCGCGCACGGAGTCCACCTTGATCAACCCTTCGCGGCCGTCAAAAAAAAGCAAGTCATTGAAGGCCAGATCCGCGATCTGACGGCAGGCCGCGCACCGGCCGCACGGGACCGTCCCGGACGCGCAGTTCAATCGCATGGCCCAGTACAGGGCAAGGGCGACGCGGGAATCCGCGTCGCCCCCCTCGATAACAATGGATTGGGGCGGATCGTGGGCGATGGCGTCGAGCCGCCGGACCGCGTGCTCCTGCCCCTTCAGGGCGGCCAGCGGGTCGTCGTGCAACGTCATGCCACGCGCCCTAGAAGGTCTGTACCCGGTCCGGGCCCACCGAGACGATGCCAATCTTCACGCCGGTGATCTCTTCGATGCGCCGGAGATACTTGACCGCGTTTTCGGGCAGGTCGTCCCAACCGCGTGCGCCGGAGATGTCCTCATCCCAACCGGGCAGGGTCTCGTAGACGGGCGTGACGTAGGCCATCCCGTTCTGCTCCTGAGGCGGGTAGGCGATGGTCTCGCCCTTATACTCATAACCCACGCAGAGCTTGACTTCCTTGAGGCCGGACAAGACGTCCAGCTTGGTGATGGCCAGTTCAGTGGGGCCATTCAGCCTGACGGACTCCTTGAGGACCACCAAGTCGAGCCAGCCACAGCGCCGCTTGCGCCCGGTGGTGGCCCCGAACTCGTGACCATGGCTCTGGAGGTAATCGCCGTCCGCGTCGGTCAGCTCCGTGGGGAACGGGCCGCTGCCCACGCGGGTGGTGTACGCCTTGACGATGGCAATGATCCGGTCGAGCTCGCGCGGCGAACAGCCGGAGCCCGAAGCCGCGTTGGCCGTGACCGTATTGGACGAGGTAACGAAAGGATAGGTGCCGTGATCGATGTCCAGGTGAGTTCCCTGGGCGCCTTCGAAAAGCACGCAATCGGCGGCTTGGATGGCCGAAGACACGTCGCCGAGATACGGAAGAAGCCGCTCGGCCACAGGCAGGACCTCATCGAAAACCGCCTGGGCGTCCATGGGCTCGACCCCGTAGAGGTGCTTGAAGAGCACATTCTTCTCTTCCAAGGCCTTGGCGATCTTCTCCTTGAGCAGTTCGGGATCGGCGAAGTCGCCCGCGCGGATGCCGCAACGGTGCATCTTATCCTCGTAGCACGGCCCGATGCCGCGTCCGGTGGTGCCGATACGGCCGTCCTCGGACCGCGAAGATTCGCGGGCCGCGTCCATGCGGCAATGATACGGCATGATGACGTGGGTCTTCTTGCTGATCATCACCCGGGAGGCAGACACGTCCACGCCCTTGGCGTCGAGCTTGTCCAGCTCCTCGCAGAACACGAACGGGTCCAGGACCACGCCGTTGCCGATGAGACACTGCTTTCCGGGGTGCAGGATGCCGGAGGGGATCAGGTGCAGGATGCACTGCTCGCCGTCCACAACCAGGGTGTGCCCCGCGTTGTTGCCGCCCTGGAAACGGACGATGGCGTCCGCCTTCTCGGCCAGCATATCGACGACCTTGCCTTTACCTTCGTCTCCCCACTGGGAACCGAAAACCACCATATTGGACATTGTTAGCTCCTTGGAAATACCGGAATCGCGGTTCCCGGGGGGAAAGCGCGCACAAACGGTTATGTTCCGTAAATATAAACGAGGGCCCGTGTCAACCGGCAGGTGCGCCGATTACTTGCCGTTCCTGGGGGTCAGGGTGAGCAGCTTGCCGCGCCGGTCTTTCTTCTCCGGCTTGCGGCCGCCGCCCGGCCCGTCGCCGTTGACCAGGGTGCCGTCCACCGGCCCGGCGGATTTCTCCGGCACGGTCAGGGCCGCCAGGTCGATTTCCACCGGGCCCTCGCCGGGCTGGCGGGATTGGGCCCAATTGTAATTGAAAAGCTGATTTTTCAGGCGGGTGGACTGAATGAGATTGAACACCAGGACCGATTCCTCCCACCGCTTGGTGGGTTCGAAATGGCGAACCTTCTCCGCGTATTTCTCCCACAGGCTCATGAGCGAGGCCTCGTCGTAGGCATTGAGCTGACGGGCGAGCTTCAAGAGCGCCTTTTCCATGTAGCTTTCTGACATTGATGTTCCTTGATAAATAAAAAACGCACGCCGGGATTTTCTACATAACAAATATCACCCCGTCCCGCCAAGGTTAAATCGCGTGCCCGGCGGACAAAAAGGCCGCCCGGAAAATCCGGACGGCCCTGTCGGTCGTTTTTCGGCCCTGCCGTCGTCAGAAGCGCTCGAAGTCGTCGTCGTCCATCTCGTCCATGGCCAGGGTCAGGCCACCGCCATTGGCGCCTCCGGCCGGAGCCCCCGGGGCAGCCTTGTCGGGCCGAGGCTTGCCGGGGCTTGCCGTCTTGCCGAGGCCTGCCGCCTTGCCTCGGGCGGGCTGGACGTAACCGCCACCCCCGCGAAGCTTGAAGAAGCTGATGGTCTTCTGCAACTGCACGGCCTGGGACGAAAGCTCCTCGGCCGTGGAGGCGACTTCCTCGGAAGCCGCCGCATTCTGCTGGATGACCTTGTCCATGTCCTGGATGGCCGAGTTGACCTGGGAACCGCCCGCATTCTGCTCGTTGGTGGCGGCGGAGATTTCCTGGACCAATTCAGCCGTCTTCTGGATATCCGGCACGATCTGGGCCAACAGACTCCCGGCTTCCTCGGCCACGGCCACGCTGGAGGAGGACAGTTCGCTGATCTCGGCCGCGGACATGCCGCTGCGTTCGGCCAGCTTGCGAACCTCGGCCGCGACCACGGCGAATCCCTTGCCGTGCTCCCCGGCCCGGGCCGCCTCGATGGCCGCGTTCAGCGCCAAGAGGTTGGTCTGGCGGGCTATATCCTCGATAATGGATATCTTCTCGGCAATCTGCTTCATGGCCTCCACGGTCTTGGCCACCGCCCGGCCGCCGGACTCGGTGTCGTGGGCCGCCTTGTTGGTCATAGAATTGGTGGTCTGGGCGTTCTCGGCGTTCTGGCCGATGGACGAGGTCATCTCCTCCATGGCCGCCGAGACCTCCTCCACCGCCGAAGCCTGTTCCGTGGCTCCGTGCGACAGATCAATGGCTGAAGAAGCCAGTTCCTCGCTGCCCGAGGTGACCTGTTCCGAGGCTAGACTGACCTCTCTGACCACGCTGTTCAGGGCCTCCAGCATATTGCCCATGGCCTCGGTCAATTGCCCCACTTCGTCCTTGCTGCCGGAGACGATATCCAAAGTCAGGTCGCCCTCGGCCATGGCGTTGGACACGGCCACGGCCTCGCGCAGAGGCCGGATGATGCCGCGCAGGACCCAGAAAACCACCAGGATGAGGATGCCCATGCAGACGATGGTGGGAATGAGGACCTGCCAGCGCAGGGCGCTAACCTGAGCCTCCACGTCGTCCACGTAGATGCCGGAACCGATCACCCAACCCCAAGGCTTGAAGAGCTTGACGTAGGAAATCTTGGGCACCGGCCGGTCGAAGCCGGGCTTGGGCCACATGTAGTGGACGAAGCCCTCACCCGCGTCCTTGGCGGCCTTGACCATTTTCTGAAAGATATAGACCCCGCCGGAATCCTTCATGTCGGTCAGGTCCTTGCCGTTGAGCTCCGGCTTAACCCCGTGGACCACCATGATCTGATGGAGGTCGTTGACCCAGAAATATTCCTGCCCATGATAACGCAGGCTCGCCAATTCGGTCTTGGCGGCCTCCTGTGCGGCCTCGACGGTCATGGCCCCGGATTCGGCCTTTCCGGCCCAGGACGAGACGACCCCGTAGGCCACCTCGACCACGCCCCGGGTGGCCAGCCGCTTCTCCTGCATCAGGGAATCGCTCACCACCGGCAGGAAATAGCCGAGCAGCCCGGCCAGGACCAAAGCCACGGCGGCCAGGAAAAAACTGATAATCTTGCTTTGCAGCCCCCAATCCTTGAATCGCACTATACGCATGGTCCCTCCGTTTGCTGGGGATATTACGAAAACGACAACGCCACAGGGACTGGCCCAGCTTTCCGGCGCACTCCAATTCGTCTTCATGATACCCCACGCAGACGTTAGAACAATTATTATTTATAGACTATTTCAAACATCCGCTTGACCGCCGGAATAGGGTCGGCCGGCAACCATTGCCCGCCTGTGGAAGGTGTGTTATGAACGCCCCCTCACACGGCAACAACAGGGAGTCGAAGCGATGAGCGATTTGAAGAAAATGTACCATACATTACAACAGGATCCGTTCCCGGAGGACATGAAACTGACCCTGGGCGGCCAGGAGTTGGTCTTCCGGAAGCGGACCTGGGAGATAGACGGCGAGACCAAGGGATTGCGCTACGGCGAGAACCCGGACCAGCCCGCCGCGCTCTACGAGTTGGCCGAAGGACAGCTTGAGGTCGGCGGCGTCAAGTTCATCGGCGCGGGGCAAGGCCTGGTTTCCGCCCTGACCGAAGAACACATGCTCCAGGCCGGCAAGCATCCCGGCAAGACCAACCTGACCGACGTGGACAACGCCCTGAACATTTTGCAGTACCTGTCCGCCAAGCCAGCCGCGCTCATCCTCAAGCACAACAACCCCTGCGGAGCCGCCTGGACCGATGAGGGCGTGGCCGTGGCTCTCAAACGCGCCTTCGAGGCCGACCGCATCGCGGCCTTCGGCGGGGCCGTGGTGGTCAACCGGACCCTCGACCTGGCCACCGCCGAACTGATCAACTCCGTCTATTTCGAAGTGGTGGCCGCGCCCGCGTTTGACGCCGACGCCCTCGCCGTACTGAAGAAGAAAAAGAACCTGCGCATCCTGGAGATTCCGGGCATCACCGAACTCGAAACACTTTCCAGGACCCCGTTCCTGGATATCAAGTCCCTGTCCGACGGCGGCATGGTTCTGCAATTCTCCTTCCGCAACGCCATTCTTTCCACCGACGATTTCCTCCCGGCCGAGGCTGAAAAGGACGGCAACGCCTTCGTGGCCCGCGCCCCATCCAGACAGGAGGCGGACGACCTGCTCTTCGCCTGGGCCGTCGAGGCGGGCGTGACTTCCAACTCCGTGATCTTCGCCCGCGACGGCGTGACCACGGCCATCGGCACCGGCGAGCAAGACCGCGTGGGCTGCGTGCTCCTGGCCGTAACCAAGGCGTACATCAAATACGCGGACCTGCTGGCCTCCAAGGAGCTCGGCAAGTCCCTGTTCGAGCTCAAGCTCGCGGCCATCAAGGACCCGGAGATGAAGAAAAAACTCGACGACATCGAGAAGCGTACCGAAGAGGCGCGCGGCGGCCTGCCCGGCTCCGTGGTGGTCTCCGACGGATTCTTCCCGTTCCGCGACGGCGTGGACCTGTGCATCGACCAGGGCGTGACCGCCATCGCCCAGCCCGGCGGCTCCATCCGCGACCACGAGGTCATCCAGGCGGTCAATGAAGCCTCCCCCCAGGTGGCCATGGTCTTCACCGGACAGCGATCCTTCAAGCACTAGCGCTGGATAGAGAAAAGGGAATGGGCTTCGCCGGGCAGGAGTTCGGCGAAGCCTTTTATTTGGGACGGTGATCGAACGCCTTGCGTGACGGCTTGCCGTAGACAAGCTTCATGACCAGAATGGACACGGCCAGCACCAGGGTGACGGCATTGGCCAGGGTCACGGCCAAAGAACCGGTGGCGACGCCGTAGATCAGCCACATGAGAACACCCAGGGTAAGCAGCAGGTACATGCGCAGGGAAAGGTCCGCCACCGAGCGGGTCCGCCAGGTGTGCAGGACCTGAGGGAAGAAGGCCGCCGTGGTACAGCATCCGGCCGCAAGGCCTATGAGTTCAAGAAAATCCACTTGCATCCCCTTCCCATACGCGCGGCCCCTTACACTGACAACCGTTTCATGCTAATCGAACCGTTACCACAACGAAAAAAGAATTGACTGACATATGGCTAAAATAATCCCCCTCGGCCCCACCATCCGCCCCGGCACGGTGGTGGAATTCATGCACGGCGACCAGCCTCAACTCGCCTGGGTGCTGGAGGAATCGTCCGGCAAGCTCCGTCTGCTGACCATCAACAAGCGGGAAATGAAGTTGCCCGCCGCCCGGCTACTCCCTTGGCAGGGGCCGACATTGTCCGCGGACGTGTCCCGCCAGGACATCCAGAACATCCTGAACGAGCGCCAGGAAACGCGCGGCGAAATCCAGGCGGGACTGGATGTCATGGAGCTGTGGGAACTGGCCCAAGGCGAAGTGGAATCCGCGCCCCTGTCGTGGTTCGCGGACCTTCTCTGGGAGGAATGGGATGCGGACAGGCTGGCCGCTTTAGGGCGTGCCATGCTCCAGGCCAAGACCCACTTCAAATTCCGCCCACCCGTATTCGAGATCTGGCCCGCCGAAAAGGTAGAGCAAAAGCTCCGGCAACAGGCCGAGGGAAAAGAGCGCGAGGCCATCACCGCCGCCGGGCAAACCCTGCTCGGGGAACTCTGGGGGGCCTACAACCAAGGCCGCAAGCCGCGCCTGGCCGAACTGGCCCCGGACCTGGCCGACGGGCTTTCCCGCATTCTCAGGGGCAAGGTGGGCGAAACCCTGGACGAAGAGGACCGCAAGACCTGGGCGGCCATCGCCAAGGGGCTGCCCGACGTGCCGCACCTGGCCCTGCTCCTGGCCCAGACATGGGGTATCCTGCCGCCGCACCACAACTACCACCTGGACGAGGCCGAGTATGCGTGGGGTGGCGGATGGTCGGAATCCTTCACCAATGAAATCAATGAATTGAAAAGACGCTTTTCCAATCATGTCCAGGCTCCCGAGAGTGGGAACCCAGTGTCCATCGACGCCAGCACCACCCGCGACATCGACGACGCCTTCAGTATCGAAAAACACGGCGCGGGATACAAACTGTCCATCGTCCTGGCCCGACCCGAGGCTCACTGGACCTTCGGCTCGCCCCTGGACAAGGCGGTCCTGCACCGGGCCTCCAGCCTATATCTGCCCGAAGGCACCAGCCACATGATGCCCGAGCGGCTCGGCACCGGCCTGTACTCCCTGATTGAGGGGGAAGCGCGCCCGGCCCTGATCACGGATTTCTATCTGGATGGCGACGGCACCTTGGAGAAGGTCGAGCCGCGCACGGCCTGGGTCCGGGTCAAAACCAACACCACTTACGAGGCCGCGGACCGGGCCATCGCGGAGCGGACCGATCCAGCCCTGATGCTGGCCCATGAACTGGCCGCCCACCTTCTGGAGCGGCGGCTGGCCTCGGGCGCCTGCGTGATCCGCAAGCCCGAGCCCATCGTCAGCCTGAGCGGCGACGGCGCACAAACCGAGGTGGACATAACACTCAAGACGCCCAGCCCGCGCTCGGAACTGGTCATCAGCGAATTCATGATCCTGGCCAATTCGGGGCTCGCCCTGTGGGCCAGGGACAACGGTGTGCCCCTGCTCCACCGCACCCAGGACATAGCCCTACCCCCGGAAGCTGCGGGCATCTTCACCGAACCAGCCGAAATCCTGCGCTCGGTCAAGCTGCTTCTGCCGCCCACTCTGGAGACCTCGCCCAAGCGCCACGCTGCCCTGGGCGTCCCGGCCTATGCGCCCATCACCTCGCCGTTGCGGCGCTACACCGACTTCATCAACATGGCCCAGGTCGAAACCTTCCTAGCCTCGGGCGAACCGCGCTTGAACCGCGACGAACTGGATCAGTTGATCACCCACCTGAACATGCGCATCCAGGCGGTAGGCATGGTGCAGCGTTTCCGTCCCCGATACTGGAAACTGGTCTACTTGGCCAAGCGCCGCCGCGAATTCCAGCCCGCCGTGCTGGTGGACGAGGCCGGCCCCATGGCCACCCTGTCCATGCCGCATCTCCAAATCAACGTGCGCGCACCCAAGAAAATGCTCGGCGACAAGCTCTACCCGGGCCAGAAATTCATGATAAATTTCTCGCGCATTGACCCGCTGACCAACGAAATCCGGTTGAGCGAAGCCCTAGAAGAATGACCGGGCTTTTCAACGTGCCGAAAAATCTGTAGTATCACGCAGCAACTGCGATTTATCAGGAGAAATCACCATGACGTTCATCTTCTGGGCCCTGCTCGCCTATATCCTCGGCTCCATCCCGTTCGGGCTGGTCATAGCCAAAACCGCGTGCAACACCGACCCGCGACAGGACGGCAGCAAAAATACCGGCGCCACCAACGTGGCCCGGCTGTGCGGCATGAAATACGGCATCGCCACCCTGGCCTGCGATGTGCTCAAAGGCCTTTTGCCCGTGGTCTTCGCCGCGTCCTGGATCGAATCCCCCTTCGCACTGTCCCTGATCGCCCTGGCGGCCATCCTCGGCCACGTCTTTTCCTGCTTCATGCACTTCAAAGGCGGCAAGGCCGTGGCCACCACCGTGGGCGCTTTCCTGGGCCTTGCCTTCTGGCCCGCGCTCATCTGCGTGGTCCTGTGCCTGCTCATGATCTGGCTGACCGGCCACGTATCCATGGGCTCCCTGACCTTCGCCCTGTCCTTGCCGGTGCTTATGCTCCTGTCCGGTAATTTCGCCTACATCCCGATGGCCCTGGTCGTCATGCTCATCCTGTTCTGGCGGCACAAGGAAAACATCCGTCGACTTGCCCGAGGCGAGGAAAAACCCTGGCTCAAAAAGGAATAACCCGTGCAGAAGGCCTCCCCCAAGCGCTACGCCGTCTATTCCATCGGGGCTTCCATCCTGACCCTGGTGCTGAAATTCGGCGCGTGGGGGATGACCGGTTCGGTCGGCCTGCTCTCGGACGCCACTGAATCCTTGGTCAACCTGACGGCGGGCGTGCTCGCCCTGACGGCCATCACCATAGCCCTGCGTCCGGCCGACGAGGATCATGCCTACGGCCACGGCAAGGCCGAATATTTCTCCAGCGGCATCGAGGGGGTGCTGATCATTGTGGCCGCCTTCGGAATCGGCTACACGGCCATCGACCGCTTCTTCTCCCCCCAGAGCCTGACCCATCTCGGCCCCGGTCTGCTCCTGGCCCTGGTCTCTTCGATCATCAATTTCCTGGTCGCCCGGATCATGCTCCGCGCGGCCGAGCGCTTCGACTCCATTACCCTGGAGGCGGATGCCCGGCACCTGTTGACCGACGTCTGGACCTCAGTGGGGCTGGTGGCCGGGCTGGCCGTGATCATCGTCATGCCGGAGTGGAAGCTCCTCGACCCGATCATCGCCGCGGTCATGGCCGTGAACATCGTCTTCACCGGCCTGGGGCTGCTCAAGCGGTCCGTGGGGGGGCTCATGGACGACTCCCTGCCCGCAGAGGAACTCAGGCTCATCGCCGACGCCATCCACAGCTACGGCGGCAGGGAATCATCCTTCCACGGCCTGCGCACGCGCAAATCGGGCCCCAAGCGCTTCATCGACTTCCACCTGGTGGTGCCCGGCTCCATGACCGTGCATGACTCCCACGAACTCTGTGAACTCATTGAAGAACTAATCCACTCCAAGCTTCCCCACGCCGAGGTGACCATCCACGTCGAACCACGGGAAAACCAGGCCTCCTACGATGGCAAGATCGTGGGCGGGGCCTGCGCCGCATCCCTTGGCAGAGACTGTCCCATGACCTCGCCACTCCCGCCCAAGGACGAAGCGGACAAATAGGCCAGCACTCCCCGCTCCCCGCTTGACGGGACGTGGTCGCTTCTCCGAGCGCACCCTCGCCCTCACCTTACGTCGGATGCGGTCCAAGACGCATGGGCCGGGCCCGCACGCATACGGCGCGGGTCCGGCTTCCATTCAAAAAGCAAAGGACTGTCCGGAGAAAAGGGAGGTGTGCCGCAACAGCCGCCGAAGGCATCAGAACCCCTGTTTTTCCCAGGGGATGTTCCGCAAAATGGCCTCAACCACAGGTTCCAGGGTAGGCCGGTCCACGGCCACCGCCGGAATGCCGTCGGGGAAGACGTGACGCATGGCCTCACGCCCTTCCTCATCGAGCCTGTCCCACTTGTTCAGGACCAGAATGGACGGAATGTCCGACAGTTCCATCTCGTCGAGAATGGCGCGGACCGCTTCCACCTGCTCCTCCACTTCGGGATGGGAGGCGTCGCAGACCAGGACCAGCAGGTCGGCGGAGTCCAACTCCTCCAGGGTGGCCTGGAAGGCCTCCTTGAGGTCCGGCGGCAGGCGGCGGATGAAGCCCACGGTATCGGTCAGGACCACTTCGCGTTCCTCGGGGAAACGGATGCGGCGGCTGGTTGGGTCCAAGGTGGCGAAGAGCTTGTCCTCGGCCAAAACCTTGGATTGGGTCAGCGTGTTCAACAGCGTGGACTTGCCCGCATTGGTGTAGCCCACCAGGGAAACGATGGGCAGCCCCGCCTTGGCGCGGCGTTCCCGGGTCTGGGAACGGTGCTTGCGGACCTGTTGGAGTTCGTCCTTGAGCCGGGTCAGCCGGTCGTTGGCCCGACGGCGGTCGATCTCCAATTTGGTCTCGCCGGGCCCGCGTCCGCCGATGCCGCCCATGAGCCGGGACATGGCCCGGTTTTTCCCGACCAGACGCGGCAGAGTGTATTTGAGCTGGGCCATCTCCACCTGGAGCTTGCCGGACTTGGAGGTGGCGTGCTGAGCGAAGATGTCCAGAATGAGCTGAGTGCGATCCAGGATCTTGCGCTCTGTGATCTCGGCCAGATTGCGCATCTGGGTGGGCGAAAGTTCCTGATCGAAGATGATAATGGAGGCATTGGCCTGGAGGGCGCGGACTTCAAGATCGGCCAGCTTGCCCTTGCCCATGATGAACTTGGGATTGCGCTTGCGCACCCGCTGAATCATGGTCCCGGCAGCGGTCAGCCCGGCGGTGTCGGCCAGCTCGGCCAATTCCGCAAGGGAAAGCTCCTGCACCGGGCGTGGCGTCTCGTCCACGCTGACCAGGAGCGCCCGGTCCTCGTCCGAGCCGGTTCCCTGGCCGTCCGCCTGACGGCGGAACTCGTCCTCCAGGGCGGTGGTGACGGCCCCCAAATCGTGCTCGAACCGGTCCCAACGCACGGGCGGAAACAGCTCATAGCTCTTTTCGTCCGGATTGGGCGGCAGCAGATGGGCGGCCTCCACGGCCACGGGCGCCCCTTCGCGCACGGTCAGGGCGGCCACGGAGTCAAGGCGCAGGAAGACCATGTCCATGAGGTCCTCCTGACTGAGGGTTTCCTCGGCCAGATGGGTATGCAGCAGCCGCAGGCCGCGCAAACGGCCCGAGCTCATCCGCGCGCGGGGCAATTCGGGAATGTAGATGGACCGGTTGTCGCCCACCAGCACCATGACTACCTTGCCTTGGCGGTCAATGAGCAGGCCGAGTTGGCGGCCGGTGTCGGTGGACAGTTCGGCCAATTCGCGGCCCTGTTCGGTGGTATAGACCGAGTCGGTCGGGAACTGGCGCTGGTACAGGCGGGACAGGCGTTTGATCTGGTTGGGCTTCAACCCCTGGAGGTTGCCCTTGGGCTTCTGGGCTATGATTGTGCTCCCTGGTAAATTCGAATGCGGCCAAGAACGGCCGTTCCATCAATAACCGAACAGGGAGCGGAAATCACCCCGATTCTTTCGTTCTCGGCAGGATTTCCGCTCCCTGATCCATATCGTCAAAACCGCCTCCTGCCACGGACTCGGGCAGACGGCCCGGGCGCGCTGGCCCTAGACGTCGTTCTCGCTCAGGTACTTGGTAATCATGGCATCGTATTCACTGGTCAGCCGGAAGGTCAGGGTGGCCATCTCCTTGCGGAACTCAAGCGTCAGGCCGCCATGCTCCTTGATCTCCCTCTCGACCGTCTCGTAATACTGGGGATCGGGGACCACGCAGACGGAGTGGAAATTCTTGGCCGTGGCTCGAAGCATGGTCGGGCCGCCGATGTCGATCTGCTCGACAGCGGCCTTCAGGTCCAGTCCCTTGGCCACGGCGTCGGCGAAATTATAGAGATTGACGCAGACCAGATCGAAGGGCTCGATGCCGAAATCACGCAGGGTTTCCATGTGCGCCTCGTCGTCCTTGTCGGCCAGGATGCCGCCGTGGATGTGCGGGTGCAGGGTCTTGACCCGGCCGCCGAGGATCTCGGGGAAATCGGTGACGTCGGATACCGAGGTGACGGGCAGCCCGGCTTCTTTCAACATTTTTTTGGTTCCGCCGGTGGATACCAACTCACAGTCCTGGTCCACCAGGAATTTGGCGAACTCGGCCAGGCCGGTTTTGTCGGTAACGGACAGTATGGCTCGCTTAACAGGCAACAGATTCATCGCAACCTCACTTGATGTTTTGAGTGCCTGTGCCAGATTTGCCGCCCAAACGCAAGGCGCGGAAGGCCACGGTTTCCGGCGAAAAACAGCGCGAAAAACAGCGTCTTTTCCACAGGTGTTCATAAACGGAGAGAAACGCGGTCCGAAAACCGCGCCAAAACCGGGAACAGGCCCATCCCTCCGCACGGAACGTGGGTGGGACGTCCCCGGGCCGCCCTGCGTGACGCACTAAAAAACGGGAATCGGCGCTGAGGACCGCCTGCGGGAAGGTTCGGAAGGGGGAGAGTCCGGCCATGGACGCCAAACGTCGGAAAGCGACAAAACCGACGCACGGATTTCCCGCGCGAGGCATCGTCTCGTCCACGACAACGCGGCTAGCACGCCCGCGAGCCGATCTCAAGGCTGATTCCCCGCCCCGCTTCCACAAGGAATACGGGACGGGAAATCAACGGGAGGGGAGACCGTGATCAGGACCGGAACTGGTCAAGCATTTCCTTGGCCGCAGCGTTCTCGGGGTCCTTTTCGAGAAGGACCTCAAGCTGGCTGATGGCCGCGTCCTTCTGCCCGGCGCAGGCCAGGCACCCGGCCAGGGAGTAGCGCACTTCGTGCTTGGCCGGGTCGATTTCGAGGTAATTTTCGAGATGCGGAATGATCTCGTCGAGACGTTCCAGTTCATGGCCGAGCCGGATCAGGCTGAACAGGGCGACCATGTTTTCGGGATTCATACCGATGGCCTCGATGAACAGGGAGAAGGCTTCGTCCTTGTTGCCGTTCTCCATGCAGATGAGCGCTATCCCGGAAAGACTTTTGTCCGACGGCTCGACCTTGTGAGCCTTCCGGTACATGATCTCGGCGTTTTCCAGATCGCCGCGCTGGACGGCGACCGTGGCCAGGCCGAGATAGGGGTCGGGATGGACGCCGTTGGAACCGACGGCCTTCTTGTAGTACTCCTCGGCCTTGTCCAGCTCACCCATGAACAGGTAGCATTCGCCGAGTTCCTTATTGATTTCATAATCCAGATGACCACTCATAATTCCCCTCCATTTCTCCTTTGCCCGGAGGCCGGGCTGAAAAGATATCTTGGGCCGATTCGGCCAAAAGCGACATAGCAATCAATGTGCCAAAAGGTAAAAACCATGTTGCCGCAATCCGCCCATGTCACTCATAACATGCTGCACAGATTGAACTTCAATGAGACACCCACCACTCGGCACTCTCCCCGGCCCAGCTCCGGAACGGGCCGGAGCGGAAGAATCTACCGCGTTTTCCGCTCGCTTCGGCCAAGCCTGACCGCAGCCGATTATCCGAAAGTCTGACGTCACAGATGCTGTCTTTCACACTTTCCATTTAATTTCAATCAGTTATTTAATTGGAACGGGAGTTGCTTAAAGTCTGGCGGCCCTGGCGGAAAAACGTGCCCCCGCCGGACCGCAACCGATACGCGAATGCAGGAGGAGCAAGGCATGCGAGGACTTTTCGAGCAACATCTCAACGTCACGGCGAAGGTTATGGACCTGCGCCTGGAACGTCAAAATATCGTCACGGGCAACATCGCCAACGTGAACACGCCGGGCTACAAGGCCCGCCGTCTCGAATTCGAAAACCGCCTCCAGGACGCCCTGAATCAGAACGCCCTGGGCAAGCTCACCCGCACCCAGCAGGACCACCTGCCCACGACCTTCGACCCCGACGGGTTCAAAGGCGATGGACTCCAGGATTTTCGGGCGCGGGAAGTCTACGGCCAGGACGAAGTAAACCTGGACAAGGAAATGACCACCAGCGCCAAGAACACCATGATGTACAACGCCCTGGCATCGGTCATCAAGAAGAGCTTCGAGGGCATGAACAAAGTCATCATGGAAGGGAGCAAGTAAATGGACATCATGACAGCGATGGACATCGGCGCGTCCGGGCTCACGGCCCAACGGGCGCAACTCAACGTCATTTCCATGAACATGGCCAACATCCGCACCACCAAGACGGCGACGGGCGGACCGTACCAGCGCAAGTCGGTCTCCTTCGAGTCCACCCCGGTATACTCGCCCTTCGACCAGGCCATGCAGAACCAGCTCAACCGCGATTTGGAAGGGGTCAAGGTCCTCGGCGTGACCGCCGACAACCGCCCCTTCAAGCAGGCCTACGAACCCGACCACCCGGACGCCAACGATCAGGGCTATGTGTTCTACCCGGACATCAATGTGGTCGAGGAGATGGCCAACATGATGCAGGCCATGCGCGGCTACGAGGCCAACGTCCAGACCGTCCAGGCGGCCAAAAACATGTTTCAAAAAGCTCTGACCATCTCCCAGGGCTAAGAGTAAGGAGGTATAAGCAATGGTCGTCAAAAGCGTCGCTCTCAGCGCCTACCAGAACGCCATGGACATCCGCCGCCGCTCGGTGGACTCCATGGTTTCCCAGAGCCTGAAGAAACCCCAGGAACCCGTCCAGAGCTTCGGCGATACCCTCAAGTCCTCCCTGGTCAAGGTCAACGACCTTCAGGAAACCAAAGAGACGATGATCGAGGAGTTCGCCTCGGGCAAGACCCAGAACGTGCATGAATTGATGATCTCCATGCAGAAGGCCGGCATGGCCATGCAGATGACCGGCGCCGTCCGTTCCAAGATCATGACCGCGTACAAGGAAGTCATGCAGATGCCCTTCTAGGGCGCTGTGATTGACGCAATACCGCAACGTTAGCTGGAGAAAGAGAAGATGCCTCCGTTCGTCGCCGAATACTGGTCCAAGATGCAGGGGTTGTGGGCCGACCGCACCGTGTCCCAACGTATCCTCATAGGTGGGCTGGCCGCCGCCGTGATCATCTCCTTCGCGCTGATGATCTATTGGATGAACAAACCCGACTACCGGGTCCTGATGAGCAACCTCTATCCCGAGGACGCCTCCCGCGTGGTGGGCATGCTCCAGGCCCAAAAGGAAGACTACAAGCTCGAGAACAACGGCAAGACCATCATGGTCCCCGCGGACCGGGTCTACGAGCTGCGTCTCAAGGTCGCGGGCGAAGGCAACCTGCACGGCCAGGGCATCGGCTTTGAAATCTTCGACGAGGTCCAGATCGGCCAGACCGACTTCGTCCAGCACGTCAACTATCAACGCGCCCTCCAGGGCGAACTGGCCCGGACCATCACCGAATTTCCCATCGTGGACAAGGCCAGGGTCCACCTGGTCATTCCGCAAAAATCCCTGTTCATCGAGGACCAGGTCGCGCCGTCCGCATCCATTGTCCTGCAGCTCAAGGGCGACGGCAAACTCGAACCCGACGAGATCAAGGGCATCGTCAACCTGGTGTCCATGGCCGTTGAAGGGCTCGAACCCAAGAACATCACGGTCACGGACATGAAGGGGCACCCGCTCTACACCCCCGAGGACGAGACCACCGGTCTGGCCATGTCCAATGCCCAGCTTCAGCACAAGGCGGACGTGGAAGGCAAGCTGCAACGCCGGATCCTCGAACTCCTCGGCCCGGCCGTGGGCCCGGAGAAGGTCATCGCCCGGGTCAACGCCGACCTCGATTTCAGCCAGCGCACCGTGCGCAAGGAAATGTACGACCCGAGCAGCGCCGTGGTCCGCTCCGAAACCCGCAACGAGGAGACCACGCAGGGTGCGGCTTCGCTGGCGGGCGGCGAGCCCGACGTCAATTTCCGGGGCGACGGCTTCTCCGGCACCAAGACCACCCAGGATTCCACCCGCGAGTCCCGAACGACCAACTTCGAGATCGACAAGCAGGAAGAAAATATTATTGCCCCGGTCGGGGAATTGAAACGTCTGACCGTTGCGGTTATCGTGGACGGGACGTGGCAGGCGGACGCCAACGGCAATCAGGTCTACGTGCCCCGCTCCGCCGAGGAGATCAACCGCATCCGTACCCTGATCGAGAACGCGGTAGGCTTTGACGTAGCGCGCGGCGACACCATCGAGGTCAGCAACATCTCGTTCGGCGAACCGCAATTGACCGACGGCGATTCCCTCATGCGGACCATGCTGGAATACGCCCAGCGGCTGGGCAAGCCGTTCCTCAACGGCCTGTTGATCTTCCTCTTCCTCATCCTGGTCGTCCGGCCGGTGGTCATGGCCCTGATCCGGCCCAGAGTCGCCGAGCAGGAGATCGAGGAGATGGCCGGGCTGCCCGGTTCCGAGCGGCTGGCCCTGGAGGAGGAAGAGATGGACGAGGAGGCCCTGGACGCTTCCAGACGGTTGGAAAACGCCAAGAACCACGCCATCCAGTTGTCCGACGAAAACATCGACCAGGCAGTCCACCTGCTCAAAACCTGGCTTACCCAGGAGGCGTAAGACATGGCAGACTTCAGCGGCCCCCAGAAAACGGCCATCGTGCTCCTCGCCCTGGGCGACAAGTTCACGGCGGAGGTGTTCAAACGCATGGAGCGCAACGAGATCGCCGCCGTGTCCAAGGCCATGCTCGAAACCGATTCCATCCCCAAGGAAGAGGTCCTGGAAGTGCTCAAGGAGTACAACGAGGCCCTGGCTTACGGCGCGGAACTGCTGGTGGGCGGCCCGGAACAGGTCAAGCGTCTGCTGACCCAGTCCCTGGACGCGGAGACCGCCAAGTACATCATGGATTCCCTGGACCTGGACACCGGCCCCACGCCGTTCCAGGAGCTGGAAAACGTCAGCCCGCGCATCCTGGCCCAGATACTGCGCAACGAACACCCGCAGACCCTGGCACTCATCCTGGGGCACCTGCACCCGGACCAGGCCGCCGAGCTCATCCAGAACCTGCCCGCGGGCGTACGCGCCGAGGTGCTCATGCGTCTGGCCAAGCTCGAAGCCGTGGCCGAGGAAATGCTCATGGAAGTGGACAAGGTGCTCCAGAGCCAGCTCATCGCCATGGGCGGCAAGGAAGGCAAAAAGGTCGGCGGCGTCAATTCCGTGGCCGAAATTCTCAACGCAGTGGACCGCAACACCGAGGAAGAGGTTCTGTCCGAAATCGAGGAGGAGTCCACCCAGATGGCCGAGGACATCCGCAACCTCATGTTCGTGTTCGAAGACGTCAAGGGCATCGACGACATCGCCATTCGCGAGCTGCTCAAGGAGGTCTCCAACGAGGACCTCACCGTGGCGCTGAAGGGCGCCAGCGAGGAGCTGCGCGAAAAGTTCTTCAAGAACCTGTCCGAGCGCGCCTCGGCCATGATCAAGGAGGACCTGGAGATCATGCCGCCCAAGAAGCTCTCCGAGGTGGAGGCCGCCCAGCAGTCCATCGTCAAGACCGTCCGCCGCCTGGAGGACGAGGGCAAGATCGTCATCAGCCGAGGTGGCAGCGATGTCTTTATCTAAAGCCAACACCCGCCCGCCGCGCATGACGGGCAAGGTCGTGGTCGGCATGGACACGCCCGGCCCCGACGAGATGACCATCCAGGAGCTGGAGGGCAAGCGCCAGCTCATCTGGGACGAGTCCACCAACGAGGAGTATCTGACCCGCGTGCGCGAAAAGGCCCGGGACGCGGCCAAGGAAATCAAGATGCTGGCCGAACTCGAAGCCGAGGCCCTGCGCGCCACGGCCCGTCACGAGGGATACACCCAGGGGCTGGCCGACGCCCAGGCGTTCGTGGACCAGCACATCCAAGACATTTCGGCCAAGGCCGAAACCCTGCTCGCCAATCTCGGGGCCCAGGGCGGCACCATTTTCGAAACCAGGCGGCAGGAGGTGGTCCGGCTCATCCGCCTGGCGCTGAGCAAGACCCTCAAGGTGGAGATGAGCGAGAAGCGGGCCGAATCGTTGCAAGCCCTGATGGTCGAGGCCCTGGACCGCATAGAATCCCAGCGGCGCATCGAAATCCGCTGCAACCCCGAAGAAACCGCGGAACTCGAGGAATTCGTGCGCACCATCCAGGACCGCAACCCATCCCTCAAATACTGGACCGTCAAGGGCGACCCCGCCATTGAGATGGGCGGCGTGGTCATCGAGGCCGAGGGCGGCAAGGTGGACAACACCATCGAGACCCGCTGGAAAGCCGTGGAGCCCATATTCGACCAGTTGGCCGAGCAGATCACCGTCGGCGACAAGGACTAACATGGACGCGGACACGAAGCTCGGCCTGCTTGAAGGGCTCGACCCCTGCCAGACCTTCGGCAAGGTCACCAAGGTGGTCGGCCTCATTGCCGAAGGACACGGCATCAAGGCGCCGCTCGGCTCGGTCTGCTATCTCCTGCCCATGGGGCACGACCCCATACCGGCCGAAGTGGTCGGTTTCCGGGATGGCGCCTGCCTGTTCATGCCCTATTCGGACATGCGCGGCATCGGCCCCGGGTCGTTGATCCAGAATGCGGCCACCCCGCCGCACATGCCGGTGGGCTCCGCCCTTCTCGGCCGGGCCGTGGACGCCTTCGGCGATCCGCTGGACGGCAAGGGCCCCATCCACGCCGAGACCTTCGCCCCCCTGCACCGCGAACCGCCCAACCCACTGGAACGCCCGCGCATCAATGAGCCGCTCGACGTCGGCATCCGCTCGGTCAACGCTCTTTTGACGCTCGGCAAAGGCCAGCGCGTCGGCATCATGGCCGGTTCCGGCGTGGGCAAGTCCACCACCCTGGGCATGATGGCCCGTTACACCAAAGCGGACATCAACGTCATCGCCCTGGTCGGCGAACGCGGCAGGGAAGTGGTGGAGTTCATGGAACGCGACCTCGGCCCCGAGGGCATGGCCCGGTCCGTCCTGGTGGTGGCCACCTCGGACAAGAGCCCGCTCATCCGAATGCGCGCGGCCTACGCGGCCACGGCCGTGGCCGAATATTTCCGGGACCTGGGCAACGACGTATTGCTGATGATGGACTCGGTCACGCGTTTCGCCATGGCGGGCCGCGAGGTCGGTCTGGCCGCGGGCGAACCGCCCACACGCGGCGGCTACACCCCGTCGGTCTTCGCCCACCTGCCCCAGCTCCTGGAACGCGCGGGCAAAAACCGCAAAGGGTCCATTACCGGCATTTATACGGTCCTGGTGGACGGCGACGACTTCACCGAACCCATCGCGGACTCCACCCGTTCCATCCTAGACGGGCACATCGTCCTGACCCGCGAACTGGCCGACCTGGGCCACTACCCGGCCATAGACGTGCTCAAGTCCATCAGCCGTCTCCGAAGCGACATCACCACCAAGGAAGCCCAGACGGACGGACGCGCCCTGCTCCGGCACATGGCCACCTTCAAGCGCGTGGAGGACATGGTCAACATCGGGGCCTATCAACGGGGAGCCAACCCCGAGGTGGACATGGCCATCAACATGGTCGGCCCCATCAACGGCTTCCTGCGCCAACTGGTGGAGGAAAGGGAGAGCCTGGACGGGGCGTTCAAGGCCATGCACGAACTGGTGGAGGAAACCCCCGAGGCCTCGACCCGACAGGCCGCCCCGCAAGCCCAGGCCAAATCCCGCCAGCAGCTCAAGAAGGCACCGAGCAACATCAAACTGCGCGCCCGCTAGAATATCCCGAGAAATTTCTTTCGTCCGGGCTCTTCCGACGTAGTCCCGCCCCCAATCGCCGACCCCACGCCCCTGACCACGCTGCCGACCCCGCCGAGGACCGTGCCCACAGTGTCGATCACCGCCCCGCCCAGGGCCTTGGCGTACTCCTGGACAGAAACCCAGTAATGCGGTTCATCAATGGTCCCGGTGACGTGGATGGGAACCATAATCCCGAACAACTCGCCGGATGACTTGCCGCCCTGTCCTTCGCCCGTGGGCACCAACTTGGCCTTGACCATGTAATCTATCTTCCGGGTGACCAGGGAGAATGCGCCATGCCCGTCCGCGCGCAGCCCCGGGGCCTTGACCTCCAGGTCCTTGTTGGAGACGATGCCGTCCTTGACGGTCGCGGTCCCGGCGATGGAGCCGAACCGGGTGGCGTCGGTCCGCGTGGATTCCACCGTGTCCCGCCCCTTGGCCGAATGGGTGGTCCGGGCCATGCGTACCAGGTCCACGCCCGGGAACACGCCGTCGGACAACTTGAAGGAGAGCTCGCCGCCCAAGGTGCCGAGCAGTTCGGGCGCGCGCTCGCCCCGGCCGTTCAGGTCGGCGGCGCAATCCAGGATTCCGGCGTATTCGGCCCCGCCGGTCACGTCCCGGGCCAGCCCGCCGACGTCCAGGTGGGCCGCCGTCGAACGAATCCTGACCACAGGCTCGCCCTGCTGGACATCAACATTGCCCGCAACCCGCACGACGCCGCCGTAGCCCTCGGCGGAAAGAGGATCAACGGTCAGCAGGCCGGCCCTGCAGACGGCCGACGCGGCCACATTGGTGAACCGCGCCCCGCCAAGGGAGAGCCCGGCCGCCTTGACGTCCAGGTCGAAATCCAGCCGCCGGAGGATCTCGGCGGGCAGGACCGCGCCGTCCGGCAATTCGCCCCTGGTCCATGCCCGGGACGCACCGCCCACGGCGCGCCCGAGCGGCAGGTAACGGTCCACGTCCACTTCACCCGCCTCCAATTGCACCGTGAACCGGGGCCATGCGCCGCCGCGCTCCACCACCCCCCTGCCCGTGACGCGACAGCCGTCCACGGACAATTCTCCGTTCTCCACGGTCAACCGTCCGGGCTTGAACTCCACCTTGGCCGTGCCGCCCACCTCGGTCAGGGCCTGGGGATCGGCGGTGTCCGGGAGCGGAACGCCCAGGCCGGCGAAGACCTTGCGCAGGTCGGTCGGCCGCAGGGTCAAATCGGCCGAGGCCATCCCGAGCCCATGGCCCTCCCCCCGGACCGCGCCATCCGCAAGGAGGGTGGCCCCGTAGGCCGTCCCTTCCAATCCCGCAAACCGGGCCTCGGCCCTGTTGAAATCCACGGTCAGGGACCGCAGAGTCAAATTTCCGTGCACCGCCCCGCCGGGGAGAAAAGCCCCCGAGGCCTTGACCGACGCGCGCATGCCCGCGAGTCTGCACCGGAGATTCGCCGGATCGAAAGAGGCCCGCCCCTCCAGGGTCAGGGTCCCATTGACGTCCGGAGTGCCGCAGTCGATGTCCACGGACAGTTTAACCGGAAACAGCCCGTCCCGGCCGGTCCGCCCCGTGGCCGCCTCAATCCCTCGCAACACGCCCCGGACGCCCGTCTCGCGATCATCCCAGATCAACCTGCCATCGGTTACGGCCAAACCGGCCACGTCCAGGCCGAAGGCGCTCCGCCCGGCTTCCGCGCCCGCACCGGCCGCGTCCGGCTTCCGGCCAACCAGATCGTCCCAGTTGGTCCCGCCCAATACATTCCGTCCCAGATTCAGGACCGGCCCGTCCAATTCGAGCCGCCGAAACCGAATCTTGCCCGCAAACAACGGCAGCAGGCGCACGGTCACGTGGGCCGACCGCACCGAAAGCATGGGCTCGGAGCCGAATCCGTCGGCGTTGCCCAGGGAAAGCCCCCCCAGGCTCACACCGGGAACAGGAAAAAAGGTCAGGGAAATGTCGCCGTCAAAGGACAGGGTTCGACCCGTCTTCAGAAACACGGCTCGGCTGATGCGGTCCTTGTAGTCGTTGGGATCGAACACGGCCGCGAAAATGAGCACCGAGAGCGCGCACAGGAAGAGACACGCGCCCAGGCCGATCAGCCCGAATTTCAAGAAGTTGCCCATGGTACTCCCCATGCGGCTGGTCCCGTTAGCGCCGCAGGAGATCCCGGATGGACAGCAACTCGTCGCGCACTTCGCACAAGATGTCGCCGTGTTCTCGGGCGCGCAGTTTTTTCTTGGCCCCGTCGATGGTCAGCCCTTCGTCGTAGAGGAGCCGCTTTATTTCACGGATGATCTCCAGGTGTTCCTCGGTATACAGGCGCTGCCCGCTCTCGGTGCGGATGGGGTCGATTTCGTCGAACTCGCCCTCCCAAAACCGGAGCACGTAGGTCTTGACCCCGATTGCCTTGGCGGCTTGCCCGATCTTGTACCGCTTGAAATCCTGTAAATCTTCCATCCCAAACCCTTACCAAATCCCCCGGCCGCCTTCAACAACGATCAGGGGGAAGATACCCCGGCGGACGGCATCTCCATCCCCCCCTTGACATTGGTTAGCCTCCTAACTAAAATGAGGCATGTTTTTCCTGAAGGACTTTCCCGACGAAGAGATGGTCGCCCGCCTGCGGCAGGTGCTCCCCACGGCCGATGCGGACCGGGTGCAGATCTTCCTCCGCCTGCTTGTTTTGGGCAGCGAATGCCTGTCCCATCTGGACCGGCTGCTCGAAAGGCACGGCCTGAGCCACAGCCGCTGGCTCGTGCTCATGCTGCTGCGGCGCAGGGAGGTCTGGCGGGCCCTGCCTTCGGAACTGGCTCGGGAACAGGGCATCACCCGGGCGACCATGTCGGGGCTGACCCAACGCCTGGAGAAGCAGGGGTTGATCACCAGGCAGCCCGACGACCACGACAAACGGCAAACCGTGATCGTCTTGACGCCGGACGGTGCATCCCTGATAGAGCGTGTCCTGCCGCAATGCGTCGCGCTCATGGAGCAGGTCCTCTCTCCGCTGGAGGGAAATGAAAAAAACGAATTCAAACGGTTGATCGCAAAATTGTTTCCCCTGCGCGCCTGACGCGCGCAAGGGCCGGGCCGCCGAAGTTTTCGCCCACAACAACAGGAAGTCATCTGGCTATGCGCAAAGTTGTCATTATCATCATCGTGTCGGTGGTACTCCTCGGCGGCGGGGGGTACTGGGGCTACAGGGCGTTTCTTTGCAGCGACTGCCCGACCTCCAGCGAACTGGTCCTCTACGGCAATGTGGACATCCGTCAGGTCAACCTCGCCTTCAAGGACAACGAACGAATCCGGGACGTCCTCGTCGAGGAAGGCGACGTGGTAAAGGCGGGACAGACCCTGGCCCGGTTGCAGACCCGGCGGCTGGAAGCCGAAATAACGGCTCTCAAGGCGGGAGTGGACGCCCAGAAATATATGGTCATCCAATTGGAAAACGGATTCAGACCCGAAGAAATCCAGCAAGCGCGGGCCGAGGAACGGCAGGCCCAGGCCGAGCGGGAGCTCACCCGGCGGACCTACGAACGGCAGGTGCGGTTGCTCAAGAGCGGGGCCAACGCGCAGCAGGATCTTGACGACGCCCTGGCCCGATATGATGTGGCCAAGGCCAAATACCAGGTGGCGGTGCAGAATCGAATTTTGAAGGAAAAGGGACCCCGGTGGGAGGAGATAGCCTCGGCCAAGGCGTCCCTGCACAAGCTTGAGGCCGACCTGGAGACCCTTCAGGTAAAGCTGGCCGAAAGCGTACTCCACGCTCCCAAGGCCGCGGTGGTCCGCAGCCGCAACCTGGAGCCGGGCGACATGGCCTCCGCCCAGAGCCCGGTCTTCACCCTGAGCGTCATGGACCCCAAATGGGTCCGGACCTACATCCCCGAGGACAAGCTCGGACGGATCAAGCCAGGCATGCCAGGCTACGCAGTGTCCGACTCATGGCCGAACAAGCGGTTCGAGGGCCGGATCGGATTCATCTCCTCCACCGCGGAATTCACGCCCCGGTCCGTGGAAACGCCGGAGTTGCGGACCTCCCTTGTCTACGAAGTCCGCCTGAACGTCCACGATCCCGAAAACGAATTACGCCTGGGCATGCCGGTCACGGTCCACCTTGAGCCCGCGGCGGACCCCAACGCGCAGCCCGCCGACGGGAATTAGGTACGCGCCATGCCGGAAGCTCGCGCCGCTTCACCCCTGACGGTCAAGGGCCTGCGCAAGACCTTCGCCCGGGGCAAAGGCCGTGTGGAGGCCTTGTGCGGCATCTCCTTCGACCTTGAGCCCGGCAGCGTCAACGCCCTGCTCGGCCCCGACGGCGCAGGCAAGACCACGCTCATCCGCCTGGCCACGGGCGTCATGGCCCCGGACTCCGGCGTCGTGACCGTGCTCGGCATGGACTCCGTCAGGCAGGCCCGGGACATCCAGGCGGCCATCGGCTACATGCCCCAGCGCTTCGGCCTGTACGAGGACCTGACCGTACAGGAGAACCTGAATCTTTACGCGGACCTCCAAGGCGTGGGCCGCGAGGTACGCGGCAAGCGCTACGAATCCCTGATGGAAATGACCAACTTGGCCCCGTTTACCGGACGACTGGCCGGGCGCTTGTCCGGGGGGATGAAGCAAAAGCTCGGGCTGGCCTGCTCCCTGCTCAAGACCCCGCAATTCCTGCTCCTGGATGAGCCCACGGTGGGCGTGGACCCTCTGTCCCGCCGCGAGCTGTGGTCCATCGTGGACACCCTGGTCCGGCAGGACAACATCACCGTGCTGGTCAGCACCGCCTATCTGGACGAGGCCGCGCGCTGCGACCGGGTCTTCATCCTCCAGGACGGCAAAATGATCGGCCAGGGCACGCCGGACTCGTTTATCGGCCAGGCCGAAGGCCGGACCTGGCGGGTCAAACCCGAAACCACGCCACGCGTGGTGCAGAGCCGCCTCTTCGGAAAACCGGAGATCGTCGACGCCACTCTGGAGTCGGGCCGGGTCCGCGTGGTCACCCGGGAGGCCGAAGTGCCCGAGGTCCTGTTCCGCGAAGCCGGAGCCGGAACCCCCAAGCCCGTCGATCCGCTCTTCGAAGATGGATTCATGCTACTGCTCAACCGGGACGCCCAGGCGGAGCCCCAAGCCCTGAATGTGTCCAAAGTGCATGGGACCGGCGACGACACGGCCATCCGGGTCACCGGGCTGGAAAGGCGCTTCGGTGATTTTTATGCGGTCAAGGGACTGGAATTTTCCGTCCGACGAGGAGAGATATTCGGCCTGCTCGGCCCCAACGGAGCGGGCAAATCCACTACCTTCCGCATGCTTTGCGGCCTGCTCCCCGCCACGGGGGGAACCCTGGAAGTGGGCGGGCTGAATCTGCGCCGGGCCGCGGCCAAGGCCCGAAAGAACCTGGGCTACATGGCCCAGAAATTCTCCCTCTACGGGCAGCTTTCCGTGCTGGAAAACCTCAACTTCTTCAGCAAGGTCTACGGGCTGTCCGGCTCTCACCGCGAGGAGCGCGTGCAATGGGCCATGAAGGAGCTGGATCTGACCGAACAGGCCGACGCCACCTCCGGCGAACTGCCTTTCGGCTTCCGGCAACGCCTCTCCCTGGCCTGCGCCCTGATGCACGAGCCAGACATCCTCTTTCTGGATGAGCCCACATCCGGCGTGGACCCCCTGGCCCGGCGGCAATTCTGGGCCAGAATAAACTCCCTGGCCGAACAGGGCGTGACCGTGGTGGTCACCACGCATTTCATGGAAGAGGCCGAATACTGCGACCGCATGCTGATCATGATGGCCGGGGAGCTGCTGGCCCAGGGCACGCCGGACGAAATCCGCCAATACGCCGGAAGCGGCGACGACGCGACCATCGAAGAGGCCTTCATCACCCTCGTCGAAGAACGCCGGGCGCGGCAAAAGGAGGGATGACCGTGCAAAGGCAACTCAACCGCACGCGCCTGCGCGCCCTGCTCGTCAAGGAATGGCTCCAGATCATCAGGGATCCGTCAAGCATCGCCCTGGCCTTCTTCATCCCCATCATCATGCTCCTGCTGTTCGGCTACGGCATCAGCCTGGACCCCAAGGAATTGCCCGTGGCCTTCGTCATGGACAAACCCGACCCCACGAGCTCGACCCTGCTGGCCCGCTTTCGCCATTCGGACTATTTCAACCCCATGCCCATGACCTCCTTTGCCGAGGCACAACAACTGCTGCTGGCCCGAAAGGTGGACGCGGTCATCCGGTTGCAGGCGGACTTCACCCGCCGTCTCATGACCGGCGGACAAGCCCCGGTGCAACTCATCGTCAACGGGGTGGACTCCAACCGGGCCCTCCAGATTCTCGGTTACGTGACCATGACCTGGCAAAAATGGCTGGCCTCGACCTCAAAGACCCTGCCGGGGACGCAGAGCCTGGGGCCGGTCGGCCTGGTGGACCTGCAACAGCGCATCTGGTTCAACGAAGCCATCCGCAGCGAGAACTTCCTGGTTCCCGGCCTGATGGCCATCATCATGACCCTGATCGGCACCCTGCTGACGGCCATGGTCATGGCCCGCGAGTGGGAGCGCGGGACCATGGAGGCCCTGCTGGTCACCCCGGTCAGCCGGTTGGAAATCGTCCTGGGCAAACTGATCCCCTACTTCCTGCTCGGCATGGGGGGGCTGGTGTTATGCATCGTCATGGCCGTGTTCCTGTTCAACGTCCCGTTCCGGGGCTCCCTGGTTCTGCTCCTGTTCCTCGGGGGCGTGTTCATGACCGGCACTCTGGGGCTCGGGCTGTTCATCTCCTCCACGGCCAAGAACCAGTTCGTAGCCGGCCAGATCGCCCTGCTGGCCGCCTTCCTGCCATCCTTCTTCCTGTCCGGATTCATCTTCGAGCTGGCGAGCACCCCCCAGTTCATCCAGGTACTTTCCTACATCGTCCCGGCCAAATATTTCGTCAACATAGTCCAGACCTTGTTCCTGGCGGGCAACGTAACCTCGGTACTGCTGCCCAACCTCGCGGGCATGGCCATCCTGGCTCTGGTCTTCATGACCCTGGCCTTCCGCAAGACACGCAAGAGCCTGGAGTGATCCCATGGAAACCGTCCGCCGCATCATCGCCCTGGTCATCAAGGAATTCCTGACCCTGTTCAAGGACCCCAAGAGCCGCACCGTGGTCATTGGCCCCCCGCTTATCCAACTGGTCCTGTTCGGCTATGCGGCCACCTTCGACCTGACTAACATACCCTATGCGTTCGAGGACCTGAGCCGATCCGCCGAGTCCAGGGAACTGCTGTCCGGGGTGTCCGGGTCCCCATATTTCCACCTGGTGGGCGAAGTTCGCGGCGAAACCATGATCCGGCGGATGATAGACAGCCGAAAGGTGAGCTTCGTCCTGCGCATCGGGCAGACCTTCGCCCGGGACCTGCAAGCGAGCCGGGACGCTCCGGTGCAGGCCCTGCTGGACGGCCGCAATTCCAATACCGCCGGGATCATCGGCAACTACCTGGGCAACGTGATAGGCGAGTACAACGCCACGCGGCTGGCCAAGGCGGGCCGGGCAAGCCCGTCCATCGTGGTCTCCCGCATCTACTACAACGAGAACGCCCTCAGCCGCGACTTCTTCGTGCCCGGCATCGTCGGGCTCATCGCCATGGTGGTGACCCTGCTGGTGACCGCCCTGTCCGTGGCCCGCGAACGGGAGCACGGGACCTTCGACCAATTGCTGGTCACGCCGCTCTCCCCGGTCGGCATCCTCATCGGCAAGGCCGCACCGGGCCTGATCATCGGCCTGCTGGAGGCCACGCTGATCATGTTGGCCGCGGTCTACTGGTTCGAAGTGCCCCTGCGCGGCAACCTGGGTTTGCTCTACCTGGGGCTGTTCTTTTTCATCTTCGCGGCCGTAGGCGTGGGGTTGATGATCTCTTCCCTGTGCGTAACCATGCAGCAGGCCCTGCTCGGCTCCTTCCTGTTCCTGATGCCGTCCGTGCTCCTCTCCGGCTTCGCCACGCCCATCGCCAACATGGCCACCGTGGTGCAGTGGATCACCCTGATCAATCCCCTGCGCTACGTCCTGGTCCTGATTCGCGGGGTGTTCATCGAGAACTCGCCGACCTATGTGCTGCTCATGCAGGTCTGGCCCCTGGCCCTGATCGGCCTGGCTTGCATGGCCCTGGCCGTGGTCATGTTCCGCAACCGAATCTATTGAGCCCCCGGCGATCCTTCGACTTGCCCTTTCCACGCAAAAAGGCCCTGTTCCGTGCGGAACAGGGCCCTTGTTTGCAGGATGGCGCCGTCTAGAACCGGATGGGCAGGTTCTTTTCCAAGGCGTCCAGAATCTTTTTGTGCTCCTTGTCCACCTGCTTGTCCTTGAGGGTCTTGTCAGGCGACCGGTAGGTCAGGCGGAAGGAGAGATTGCGTTCCGCATCCTGGCCCTGAGGCACGAACTCGGCCACCAGTTCCACGGATTCGAGGATGTCCACCCCGGCGGACAGGATGGTCTCGCGAATGGCGTCGGCATGCAGGGTCACCGGGCCGATGACGGTCACGTCGCGACGGCTCGGCGGGAAAACCGGCAGCGGCCGGAAGTCGATGCGATGAGCGGCGACCATCTCGCGCAGGCCGTCCAGGTTGAAATCGGCCAGCCAGACGTCCTTGCGGGCGTGGTAGTAGTCGGCCATCTCCTCGCGCACCCGGCCCATGAAACCAATGGCTTCACCGGACACGGCCACCCGCACGCACGGTTCGAGGTAGGGGTGTTCCTCCTCGGCCACGGTAAAGACCGGGGCTTCGAGCTTGAGTGCATCGCACAGCAGGTGTTCCACATGTCCCTTGAGGTCCAGGTAATCGACATCGCCGTGGGGCCAGGGCCATTCCGCGGCATGGCGCGGACCGTAAAGCAACAGGCCCAGCCGATTCTGCTCACGGGTCTCGGTCTCGGAGGTCTCGTCGCGGACGAACCGCTTGGCCACTTCGAACAGACGGATATGGTTGTTGCCTTGGGCCAGGTTGTTCTTGAGCGTATTGAGCAGGCCGGGGGCGAGCTCGGTGCGCATGACGTTCTGTTCCTCAGACAGCGGATTGGCGATGAACACCCGGCCTTCCTCGGGCAGGTGCAGCCGGTCGAGGTCGTCGGAGCCGGTGAAGCTGTAGTTGATGGCCTCGTTCAGCCCCACGCCTCGTCCCCATTCCTTGACCCGGCGAATGAAATGATAGACCGGAATTCCCGCCTCGGCCTCCAGGGATTTGGAGACCTTGGGCAGGACCGCCGGAATGCGGTCCAGGCCGTAGACGCGGCCCACTTCCTCGTACAGGTCCACTTCACGCTCCAGGTCCAACCTATGGGACGGGGAGTTTACGGACCAGTTATCCGGATCGGCGTCGTTCACGGCGCAGCCTTCGAGCTCGAAGACCTTCTTGGCGAAGGCGGGCTCCAGGTCCAGGCCGAGCAGGGCCATGCAGCGCTTGTGGCGATACCCATGGGTGCGGTCCCGCCACGGCCGGGGTTCGGCGGAGGCCACGCCGGAAAGGACCGTGCCGCCGGAGGTTTCGGCTATGAGCTGGGCCGCGCGATCCTGGGCAAAACGGGTCATGATCTGGTCCACCCCGCGCTCGAAGCGATAGGAGGCCTCGGACGGCAGGGACAGCCTGCGGGCGGTCTTGCGGATGGTCCCGGGCCGGAACACGGCGGCTTCGAGCAAGACGTTGGTGGACGCCTTGCCCATCTCGGAATTCAGGCCGCCCATGACGCCGGCCAGGGCCACGGGCTTGACGCCGTCCCAGATGAGCAGATCGTTGGCGGTGAGCGCACGCTCCACGTTGTCCAGAGTGGTGAACTTCATGCCGTCCGTGGCCGGGGCCACGCGGATGGTCGCCTTCTCGATCAGGTCGAGGTCGAAGGAGTGCAGGGGCTGGCCCAACTCGAACATGATAAAGTTGGTCACATCCACGATGTTGGAAATGGGACGCTGGCCCAGGGCAAGGAGCTTGAAACGCATCCAGTCCGGGGCCTTGCGGGTCGTGACGCCCTTGATGATCCGGGCGTGGTAGGCCGGACACAGCTCGGGGTCGTCAATGACGATCCGGACTTCCTCCGCCGCGTTGCCGCCGCCCTCGTTCAGGTTGAGCTTCGGAAGGGTCAAGGGCAGGTCGAAGGCCAGCGCGGTTTCGCGGGCGAAGCCGAGGATGGAAAGGCAATCCGCGCGGTTGGGAGTGATATCGAAATCGAAGACCACCCGCTCCAGGTTCAGGGCGTCCACCAGTTTGTCGCCGACTTTAAGCGCGTCGTCGAGCACCCAGATGCCTTCATGATCTTCGGAAAAGCCCAACTCACGCTCGGAGCAAATCATGCCCATGGACTTGACGCCCCGCAGCTTGGCCTTCTTGATCTTCATGCCGTCGGGCATGGTCGTGCCGACCAGCGCCACGGGCACTTTCTGGCCCTTGGCCACGTTGGGGGCCCCGCAAACGATGGTCAGGGCCTCGGGGCCGCCCACGTCCACGGTGCACACGGACAGATGGTCCGACTCCGGGTGCGGTTCACGTTCGGCGACGAAGCCGACCACGATGTCCTTGACCGGTTCGAAGGGATCGGTGATGCCGTCCAGCTCAAGCCCGAGCATGGTCAGCTTGTCACCAAGGACCTGGATGTCCCCCTCATAGGGGACGAATTCACGCAACCAATTCAAGCTAACTAACATGAGTGCCTCCGGCGGCCGGGGGAAGGGGAGAGAGGAAGCCCATGCAACGCGCTTCCTCTCTCCCCTGTCCCCGGCCCCCATCCCCTCTCCCCCATCCCGAGTCTTCCGGGCGCGCTTCGCGCAGGTTCGCGAGGAGTGGAAAAGTTGTCTTCGTAAGGTGAAGAACTCCGGGGAGTTCGATATGTCAAAGGAGCACGCGGGAAGGCGCGGGCCTTCCCGGTGCCGCCATAAAATCTAGGCGAACTGTTCCAGGAAACGGACGTCGTTCTCGAAGAACATGCGCAGGTCGTCGATACCGTACTTGAGCATGGCCATGCGCTCGACGCCGAGCCCGAAGGCAAAGCCCGTGTAGACCTCGGGATCATACCCCACGGACTTGAACACGTTGGGATCGACCATGCCGCACCCCAGGATCTCGACCCAGCCGGTCCCCTTGCACACGCGGCAGGTCTTGCCGTCCATCTCGCCCTTGCCCCCGCACACGGCGCAGGAGATGTCCACCTCGGCGGACGGCTCGGTGAACGGGAAGAAGCTCGGCCGGAAACGGACTTCGGTCCGGGGACCGAAAACCTTGCGCACGAACACGGTCAGCGTGCCGCGCAGGTCGCCCATGGACACGTTGCGATCGACCAGCAGCCCTTCGATCTGGTGGAACATGGGGGTGTGGGTCAGATCCGAGTCGCGGCGGTAGACCTTGCCCGGGGCGATGACCGCCACAGGGGGCTTGCGCTGAAGCATGCTGCGAATCTGCATGCCGGAGGTGTGCGTGCGCAGGACGATCTTGTCCGACACGTACAGGGTATCCTGCATGTCGCGGGCCGGATGGTCCGGGGGCATGTTCAGGGCCTCGAAGTTATGCCAATCGTTCTCCACCTCGGGTCCGGCCACATGCTCGAAGCCGAGTTCCACCAGGGCGGAGGCGATTTCCTCCATGACCAGGGTCACGGGGTGCAGGGAACCGGCCCACGGCTTGCGGCCCGGCATGGAAGGATCAAAACGCGACAGCGCCTGGCCAGCCTCGGCCGACTGCAAGGTGGCCTCCCACGAGTCCAGGAGAGCCGTGACGGCCTGCTTGACCTCGTTGGCCTTCTTGCCCGCGACGGGCTTGTCGGCGTTGTCGAGCTTGCCCAGCTTGCCCATGATCTGAGCGAGCTTACCCTTCCGGCCCAGGAACTCGATGCGGAGTTCCTCCAGTTCCTTTAACGAACAAGCCTGGCCCTTGCGCGATGCGCAATCCTGGGCCAGGCTGTCGAGTCCTTCCAGGAAGGACTTCAATTCACTACTCACTGTTTAGCTCACTTTGGCCTTGGCTGCCTCTGCGATCTTGGCGAACACCTGCGGATCGCGCACGGCCATATCCGCCAGAACCTTGCGGTTCAGCTCGATGCCGGCCTTCTTCAGGCCATTCATCAAGCGGCTGTAGGACATGCCGTTGATGCGGGCGGCGGCGTTGATACGCACAATCCACAGCTTGCGGAACTCGCGTTTCTTGCGCTTGCGGTCCTTGTAGGCATGGCACAGGGCCTTTTCAACGCGCTCACGGGCGGTGCGGTACAGGCGGGAACCCGCGCCACGATAGCCCTTGGCCATCTTCAAATATTTGTTGTGACGCCGCTTGGCGGCAACTCCACGCTTGACTCTCATGGTAAAACCTCCATCGCTTTAACGAACCTCCCGGGCCGGACGGACTCCCCCGACGAGGTGGATTGCTTTATGGGTTAACGGAATAAACGGGCATCTCGACCGGGCACTGCCGACGCACGTGCGAACCGGGGAATGTCCCCGCCTCTCTTGTGACGCCGCCGGAAGGCCTTATCAGGCGGATGCTAGCCGTTGGGCAACTGACGGCGGACAGCCTTCAAGTTCGCGCCATCCACAGTGGTGGACTGGCCGAGGCGACGCTTTCTCTTGGCATTCTTCTTGGTCAGAATGTGCCGGAGATTCTTGCGGCGGCGCTTGAACTTGCCGGTAGCGGTCTTGGAAAACCGCTTGGCGGCTGCACGGCGGGTTTTGATCTTGGGCATGGTATCCTCCTAGAACGGGACCGGGGTCCCGACTCAAGTCTCTATTTTTTCACCGGAGCGAGCATCATCGTCATGGTCCGTCCTTCCGACATGGGCTTGCTCTCGACTTTGGCTAAATCCTGCAAATCCACCACGACCCGTTCGAGCATGGCAAGCCCGCGGTCCTTGTGGACGATTTCACGTCCCCGGAAAAAGATGGTCACCTTGCAACGGTCGCCGCCTTCCAGGAACTTAACAATGTTCTTGAGCTTGGTTTGGTAATCGTGCTCATCGGTCTTGGGCCGGAACTTGACTTCCTTGATCTTGATAACGGTCTGTTTCTTCTTAGCTTCCTGCAGCTTCTTCTGCTGCTGGTACTTGAACTTTCCGTAATCCATGATCTTGCAGACCGGCGGATCGGCATTGGGCGCGACCTCGACGAGGTCCAGGCCCTTTTCCTTGGCGCGATCAAGCGCGTCACGGGTAGCCATCACACCAAGCTGCTCACCGTCATCATCCACGACCCGCACCTTGGGGATGCGAATCCTCTCGTTCCGCCGGACCAGGTCTTCCCTCTTCTGGTCCCGGCGCGTGTTACCCCGAAAAGCTATAGCTCATTCCTCCTGCTTTGAAGGGCGCCTTTGCAGCATCCAAAATCAACTGCGCGGCTTCCTCCAGTGTCACCATCCCGGGGTCTTCTCCGTCTCGTGAACGAATATTGACGCACCCGGCCTCAACCTCTTTGTCACCGACTACCAACATGTACGGGACCTTCTCGACTTGAGCTTCCCGTATCTTGTAACCGAGCTTCTCGTTGCGGGTGTCCGCTTCGACGCGGATGCCCTTTGAAACCAGGAAGGCTTCGGCTTTCTTCATGAAATCAAGTTGCGCATCGGTCACGTTCAGCAACCGTGCCTGCACAGGCGCCAGCCAGACAGGATACGCACCTGCGCAGTGCTCCGTCAAGACGCCGATGAAGCGTTCGATGGAGCCGAGCATGGCGCGATGAATCATCACGGGCCGGTGCCTCTCACCATCCTCGCCGACATATACTATGTCGAAGCGCTCTGGCAAGGTGAAATCCACTTGGATCGTACCACATTGCCAGGACCTTCCAAGGGAATCACGCAGGTGGAAATCGATTTTCGGGCCGTAGAACGCGCCGTCGCCTTCGTTGATGGCGTAAGCCATGCCCGATTTGTCCAGGGCCTGACGCAGCCCCTCGGTGGCCAATTCCCAGTCCTCGTCCGTCCCGATGGACTTCTCGGGCCGGGTGGACAACTCCACATCGAACTCGTAGTCGAACAAGGCGTAGATGTCCTGGTAGAATTTGATCAGATTGAGGATTTCCTCTTCCACCTGATCAGGGCGGCAAATGAGATGCGCGTCGTCCTGGGTGAACGTGCGCACGCGCATGAGACCGTGGAGCACACCGGACTTCTCGTGCCGGTGAACCACGCCCAGTTCGAAATAACGTTGAGGCAGGTCGCGGTAGCTCATGATCTTCCGCTTGTAGATGATCATGTGCGCCAGACAGTTCATGGGCTTGATGCCGTAGGCCTGATCGTCGATCTCCGTGAAATACATGTTCTCACGGTAATTTTCGTAGTGACCGGACTTCTCCCACAGCTCGCGCTTGAGAATGATCGGGCCCTGGACCAGGTCATAGCCGCGCTTGAGGTGTTCTTTGCGCTCGAAATCTTCGAGGATGGCCCGCAGGAGCATGCCGCGCGGATGCCACAGGGACATGCCCGGGCCGATCTCGTCGCTGAAGGAGAATAGATCGAGCTGCTTGCCGAGCTTGCGGTGATCCCGCTTCTTGGCTTCCTCCAGCCGGGCCAGATGCTTCTTCAGGGCCTTGGGGTCCTGCCAGGCGGTGCCGTAGATGCGCTGGAGCTGCTTGTTCTTCTCATCGCCGCGCCAGTAGGCTCCGGCCACGGAGAGCAGCTTGAAGGCCTTGATCTGGCCGGTGCGGGCCACGTGCGGGCCACGGCACAGGTCCGCGAAATCTCCGTGGGTGTAGATGGAAAATTCATCGCCGCCCAGGTCGTCCATGATCTCGGACTTGTAGGTCTCGCCCTTGGCCTCGAACAGCTCCTTGGCCTCGGCCTTGGTCGCGACCGTGCGCACGAAGGGTTTGTCCGCGCCCACGGAGGAGAGCATCTCCTTTTCGATGGCCTCCAGGTCCTCGGGCGTAAACGGACGCTCGTAGTCGAAATCGTAGTAGAACCCGTCGGTGATGGCCGGTCCGATGGTCACCTTGGCGGTGGGGAACAGCTTCTTGACGGCCTCGGCCATGACGTGGGCCGCGGAGTGGCGGATGATGCGGAGCCCTTCCTCGCTGTCCGCGAAGACGGGCTCGATGGTAGTGCAGGTCTCGGTAACGGGGGTGGACAGGTCCAGGATCGCGTCGCCGCATTGGGCGGCCACGACATTCTTGAACTGTTTTTTGGACAGCCCTTCCTTGAGGGCGTCGGCACAGGAAGCGCCGTCGGCCACTTCAACCTGTTTACCGGAGATTTCCACTTGCACTTCATCTCTCCCTTGTCCGGCCTGGGCCGGAACCTTGTGGCGCGCCTGCGGCAACGCCGTGAAAACACCTGAGCCGAATCCGCCCGGTGCGCGATCCGCGTTCTCTATCCGGATCAAATAGTAACGGAACCAGGGGCCGTCAATGGGGACTGCGGCCCGGACCGGCGGTTTGGCCGCTCCACAAAAAATGAAAGGGAGGCACAAGGCCTCCCTTCCGGGGATGTTCTGGTAGGCGCGGAGGGATTTGAACCCACGACCCTTTGCACGTCAAGCAAATGCTCTCCCCCTGAGCTACGCGCCTTCTCGTCGAAGCGGAGTGAATAACTATCCGGGGGCCGGTCCGATGTCAAGCACGATGTGCGATTTTTTTCATTTTTCCATCCCCATCCCCCCACTTGGCCCTACAGGCCCCCGGCACGGCGCGGATTCCACGCTTTGAGGGTGGCTTCTCCCTCCGGCTTTCCGTACAAGATGAAACCATGCAAACCAACCAAGGAGCAAACATGCTGCCCATCGGCATATCCCCCACCATCGTGGTCGAAGACCTGGCCCCGGCCCGCACCTTCTACACCACCCACCTGGACGGCCGCCTGATCTTCGACTGCGGCTGGTACATCGGCCTCATGTTCGGAGAAAACGGCCCCACCCTGCACTTCATGCAGCCGCACTCCCCGGACCACAAGCTCTACCAGGGCGGCCTGACCTACAACCTCAAACTGGCGGACGCGGCCAAGGTCGAAGCCGCCCACGAGCGCATCCTCAAGGCGGGCCTGCCCATGGTCATGCCCCTGGAGGACCACCCCTGGGGCGACCGGGGCTTCTGCACCCTCGATCCCTACGGCGTGGCCCTCTACGTCTATGTGGAGATCGAACCGAGTGAGGATTTCAAGAAGTTTTACCTGTAGGCCGGGCCAACGACAAAAAAGCCGCCCTTGCGGCGGCTTCGCTCTTTTCGGGCAGCGGCGGCTACCCCAGGTCGTCCAGGGCGACGCGGGCCAGTTCTCCCACCGTGGTGTCGACGAGCTCGCGATGGTGGAAGGTGCGGATCGGGGCGGGATCGTCCTTGAGGACCTCAAGCTTCGCCCTGGCCCCTTCGGCGTGTATCAGCCCGAGCACGCGGGCCGCGTAGGCACGGTTGTAGACGTCAGGATCCTCCAGGGCGACCATGAGGAATTTCTCGCCGTGGGCGACCAGTTCGGGCCGGGACTCGGCCAGGCGGGCCAGTCCCCACAGGACGTCGCGCCGCAACTCCGGATGGTCCAGGAAGTTGCCGTCGCACTCCTCATCGCAAAAGATGTAGGAAACAAGAATCTTATGAAATTCCTTGGCAATGCGCTCACTGTTGACCATGGCTTCGGCCATGAATAGGGGAATGCCCCACCCCAGGTTTCCAGACTCCTCATTCATGTACCACATGAGGGTACGCATGATGATCCGGGCCTTTTCCATGGACGCTTCGGCCATGCGGGCGGCGGTCAGGCCAAAGGCCGTGACCGAGCGCCAGCGCACGGTCTCCAGCCGGTCCAGACGCAGGCTGAGGAGCGGCGGGACCAGGTCCACGGGGCGGAACTCGTCCAGCTCGACGAGACGAATCTGCCAATCATCGTCGGCCAGGATATCATGAACAGTCTTCTTGACGCTGCGGAATCTGGACATGGTCACTCCTCCAAGAAAAAGGGAGCCGTCAAAGACAGCCCCCTCAATATAATCATCTTTACGGGATGGGCAACGAAAACAATGATCAGTTTCCGGCCTGCTCCTCCACTTCCTTCTTGAAATCGGCGGGCACTTCAAAGCCGGATTCCTCGGCCTTCTTGATGCACACGGCGGCCTCGCCCCAGTTGCCGCGCTCGGCCTCGATGATCGCCTTGTTGTTCCAGGCAGGACCGAAATGGACCTGCTTTTCGAGCAGGGACTTGAGGATCTTGTCCGCCTCCTCGAAGTCACCCATGGCGATGAGCACGCTGGACATGGTCGCCTGGGCCTGAGCGAACTCGGGATCAAGCTTCAGGGCCTTTTTCAGGGACTTGTGCGCCTTGTCGTTGTCGCCCAACTGCATGTAGACGAAGCCGATGTTGCCCCAGGGCACGGCGAAGAACGGACGCTGCTGGGTGGCCTGGACGTTGTAGCTCAGGCAGGAGTCCATGTCGCCGCGTTGCAGGGCGATACCGCCCAGCTGCACGTAGGCCTCGGCCATGCGCGGGGAATGCGCCACGGCGTCCAGGAACTCGCGCTCGGCCTCCACGAAATCGCGGCGGGAGAGGTAAGCCACACCCAAATTGTAATGAGTGTTGCCGCAGGTCGGATTGTCGCGCAGTTTGGACTTGAGATCGGCAATGTATTCGTCGATATTGTCGAATTTTTCCATGTGGGTATCCTTGCTTTATGGCTCGACGCCGTGTTTCTTACAGTGCTCCGCGTACCAGAGGCAGAAGTCGTAGACCGGCCGGACCTTCTCAAAGTTCATGACCAGCATGACGTTGAATTCGTTGACTTGGTCGAGGTATTCCTGATTCAGATTCTGGCCCGACTCCCGGATGAACAATTGGGTCAGCTGAGCCTGGGTCAGCCCCGTCTTCTCCACGCGGATGTCGATGGGATCGAACGGAGCGGCGAACGGGTCCCAGTTCTCGTAGCCCACGCGGTCCACGAACTTGCGCCGCCGGGGCGACATCTTGTCGTACATGTACTGCTTGCGGGCCTCGACCTCGTGGCTCGGCATGTCCTCGTAGTTGAGCGTCTTGGTCATAGGCTATTCCTTGCCGCCGATGACGATGGACTCGCCACAGGATTCGCAGGCGGAGCCGGATTCGGAACAGGAGGCGCAGGCCTCGGACTTGCCGGGCTTTTGGGCCGCGCCCGGGGCGATGATTTCCGCAGGCCGGGCCTCTTCCTCCGGGTTCTTCTCCCTGAGGGCCGTCTTCTCGCCCACACCGAGGTATCCCTCATCGTAGTCCGTGACGATGGCCATGGACACGGGCAGAAGCATTTCTCCCAATTCGCTGAACCGGGAGCCGATGCCTGACTGCAACTCTTTGCCTATGGCCAAGAGCCGGTCCAGGATGATGTCCATGTTCACCGTGGGATATTTTTCGCCGCCCTTGAAGCCCGCCTGGTTGCAGGTATGGGCCTTGCCGCCGATGGAGGTGGGCACGCCGTACAGGCGGCAGGTGATGGGCCGATGCTCATAAATGGAGCACAGGTTGTCGTCGCCGAGCATGGGACAGCGCACCCGGGCCTTGGCCACCTCAAGGAGGATTTCATTGACCGGGCGGCCTTCCTGGCTCGCCTTGTAGACCTTGCGCTTGAGCTTGTGGATATCACGGTCGGCCCGGTCGGCGCGATCCAGGATGGCCGAACGCTCCAGGCCGGAAAACTTTTCGTTGAACTTGGCGTTGATGTACATGGCCTCGACCAGGGTCACGTCGAACAGGGCGTAACAGCAGTCGCTGCACCCCTTGCCGCACTTGACCAGGTCCGGCATCTCGGTCTCGATTTTCTTGAAAACCGCATCGACCTCGGCCACGATGGCTTCGTATTTTTTGAAATACTCGGTAAAATCAAGGGCCATTCTCTGCTCCTGGACCGGCCAGGCGGCAACGCCGGCCATGGGTGGTGTTTCGCTTGCGACCAATTAAGTCGTGATTCGGCGCCGTCAACCGCGCAGCCGCAAAAAGGAAGGAGGCGCGCTCACCTGAAAAGGGGTTCCCCGGCGGCGGCTTGGGCGATGAAAGGCCCGTCCCGAAACATTTCCCCGTGACCGCGACCCGCTGCGCGTCCACCGTTTCGGCGGCCCAAATGGAACGGGAGCGGCGGATACCCGCCGCTCCCGTAACCATATCAGATCGTGAAGGCTAGTTTTCTTCGACCGTGATGGCGTCGTTTTCACAAACTTCGACGCAGGATTCACAACCGAGACATTCCTCTTCGTTGACCGCAACGGCTTTGCCGTTCTGAAGCTCGTAGACTTCAACCGGGCAAACGTCCACGCATTCGCCGTCGCCGGTGCACTTGTCGGTGTCGATAGTGATAGTGTAGGCCATTTTTCCCTCCAAAAGATAATTTGGGATGCCCGCCTTATGGGGGCTGTTTGCGTGCTGCCCTTTCGGCCTGTGACCTGGGCAAACACGGCATTTCAAAGTACGGCTCCGGTCACGCGGGATCGGGCACGAACTTGCTGATATATTCATGCCCGCCATGTGTCAAGCCATGAAAGCGCTTTTCAAAAGTCCTACAAAAAGGTGACTTGCGAAGACCGCTTGTAGTGCGGCCCGGAGTCGTTTACCCTTTCTTACCGATAAATATTGCCCCAAACAGACGAGGTAGCCATATGTTCACCAAAGACGAATTGAAAAAGTATGCCGAGACCCTGTGGTGGGGGCTGACCACTGCCCGCACCAAACCCTACCGCCCCGGCGATTTCGTGCTTCTGCGCTTCGACCCCGACGCCCTGCCCCTGGCCGAGGCCATGTTCGACCTGCTCATGGACAAGGGCATCAATCCGATCCCGCGCCAAAACCTGACCGCGGGCATGGAGGTCTCCTTCTACGGCAAAGGCAGTGACGACCAATTGACCGCCGTCCCCGCGGGCGACCGAGAGTTCGTCGGCGGGCTCAACGGGCTCATCTCGCTCATCGCCCCGGCCTCCCTGACCCATTTGCAGGACATCGACTCCAAACGCATCGGCCAGGCCGCCGTGGCCCGCAAGTTCATGCGCGACATCATGGAGAAACGCGAGCAGTCCGGAGATTTCGGCTGGACCCTGTGCATCTACCCCACCCCGGCCCTGGCCGAGGCGGCCAAGCTGTCCATGGCCGACTTCAAGGCCCAGGTGGTCAAGGCATGCTACCTCGACGACGCCAACCCGCCCGCCCGGTGGAACGAGATTTTCGCCGAGGCCGAAAAGGTCAAGACCTGGCTCAACAAGCTCGACATAGAGCACCTGCGTATACGCTCCAAGGATACGGATCTCATTGTGGTTCCCGGCGAACAGCGCCGCTGGCTCGGCGTCTCCGGCCACAACATCCCGTCGTTCGAGATCTTCCTTTCCCCGGACTGGCGGGGCACCGAAGGCGTGTACTACGCGGACCAGCCCTCCTTCCGTTCCGGCAACTTCGTCGAGGGCGTGCGCCTGACCTTTGAAAAAGGCGTGGCTGTCAAGACCGAGGCCAAGACCGGCGGCGACTTCGTGGCCAAGCAATTGACCCTGGACGAGGGAGCCAGCCGACTGGGCGAGTTCTCCCTGACCGACCGCCGCTTCTCCAAGATCAACGCCTTCATGGCCAACACCCTGTTCGACGAGAACTTCGGCGGGCCCCAGGGCAACTGCCACGTGGCCGTGGGCGCTTCCTACGCCGACACCTTCTCCGGCGACCAGTCCATCCTGGACGAGGCCATGAAGAAGGAACTCGGCTTCAACGACTCCGCCCTGCACTGGGACCTGGTCAACACCCAGCAGAAGACCGTCACCGCCACCCTCAAGGGCGGCGAGGAACTCATCATCTATACGGACGGCGAATTCCAGTACGAATAAAAAACACCTGCGGTGGGCGGGGCGGGAAGGGCCTGAGCAAAAGCCTTCCCGCCCCGCCCGCACCGCCGGAACGACATCTCGAAAATTGTTCATTCGCGCCGTGAAGCGAAAAATTCCACGGGGATCCCGGAGGCACGCACATGCAGACCAAACGCAACATTTATTTGAAGACGATCCCCCCCGAAGAGGCGGTGGCCCTGGCCAAGGCCCATCTCGACCGCGACGCCCTGCTCGGCACCGAGCACGTGCCCACGCACGAAGCGGCCGGGCGGGTCACGGCCGAGCCCGTCTACGCCAGGTACTCCTCGCCCACTTTCCACGCGGCGGCCATGGACGGCGTGGCCGTATCGGCCGAATCCACCTTTGCAGCCCGCGAGGACGCGCCCGTAAGCCTGCCCCGGGGCGAGGGCTTCGTGTTCGTCAACACCGGTAATCCCTTGCCCGAGGGAAAAAACGCGGTGGTCATGATCGAAAATGTGGTCCAACAGGACGCGAACACCGTGCTCATCGACGCCCCCGCCTTCCCCTGGCAGCACGTGCGCCGGATCGGCGAGGACATCGTGGCCACGGAACTGCTCATCCCCCAGAACCGAGAACTAACCCCGTCGGACATCGGCGCGCTGCTCTCGGCGGGCATCTACGACCTGAAAGTGCGCGAAACGGTCAAGACCATTTTTCTGCCCACGGGCGACGAAGTGCTGAATTTCCTGGACCGCCCCGAACCGCGCGCCGGGCAGGTCATCGAGTCCAACTCCCAGGTCTTCCGGGCCTACGCCAGAAGCTGGGGTATGGATGCAGCATGGTCCGCCCCGGTTCCGGACGACGAGGACGCCCTGCGCAACGCGGTCCTGGACGGCCTGAAGAGCGGCTGCCACATGGTCGTGGTCGGCGCAGGCTCCAGCGCGGGGAGCAAGGACTACTCCAGGCGGGTCTTCGAATCCATCGGCACGGTGCTGGTCCACGGCATCTCGGTCATGCCGGGCAAGCCAAGCCTGCTGGCCGTGACCGACGAACGCAGCGGATATCCGGGCAGGCTCCTGGTGGGCGCGCCGGGCTACCCGGTGTCGGCCATCGTCTGCCACGAAAAAATTCTCGCACCCGTGGTCCATTGGCTCATGGGCAAATCCGCGCCCGAACGGCATGAGGCGAACATCGTCCTGGCGCGCAAAACGCCGTCCAGGCCGGGCATGCGCGAGGCCCTCCGGCTGGCCGCCGGGCGCATCGGCGAAAACATCGTAGGCGCGCCCCTGGCCCGGGGCGCGGGCATGATCACGACCATGACCAGGGCCCAGGCCGTGACCTACATTCCCGAGGACGCGGAAGGCGTGGAACAGGGCGAGACGGTCAAAGCCGAACTGCTGGTCCACAAAAGCGACCTGGACCGGGTGCTGGTCCACGTGGGCAGCCACGACAACACCCTGGACCTGCTGGCCAACGAACTCATGGGACTGTCCGATTCCCTGCGTCTGGTCTCCAGCCATGCCGGGTCCATGGGCGGCCTGACGGCGCTCAAGGCGGGATCGGCGCTGTTCGCCGGAGCGCATCTCTTCGACCCCGAAACCGGGGACTTCAACTTTCCGTTCATCGAACGCTATCTCAAGGACATCCCGGTGACCGTGGTCAACCTGGCCATCCGCCACCAAGGACTCATCGTGCCCAAGGGCAACCCCCTGTCCATCCGGGGAGTGGACGACCTGACCCGCGACGACGTCGTCTTCATCAACAGGCAGCGGGGGGCCGGAACGCGCATCCTCCTGGACCATCACCTGAAGAAGGCCGGGATCAGCCCGCGCGACGTGACCGGGTACGAAAACGAGGAATTCACCCACATGGCCGTAGCCGTGAACGTGCTCACCGGCGCGGCCTCGTGCGGACTGGGCATCTATGCGGCGGCCAAGGCGCTGGGGCTGGACTTCGTGCCCCTGGCGCACGAGCGATACGACCTGATCATCCCCGAGGCATACGTGGACGATCCGCGCATCCGAACACTGATCGAAATCATCAAGAGACCCGCGGTCCAGGCCAAGATCAAGGCCCAGGGCGGTTATGAGACGGATATGACCGGCCGAATCATGCAGCCGGGCATGGGATTGGGGCAGGATTAAAGCAGGGAGGCGGTCCGAACTTCCTCAACCGGCCGGACTTCCACGGCCTTGGGGCCGGTTTCCTCGTCGGTCAGGATAAAGGTGACCTTTTCGCCGGGCTCCAGGGTCTGGAACCCGTCGCGGACGATCTCGGTATAGTGGACAAAGACATCCCGGCCGTCCTCGCCGGTGATGAAACCGAACCCTTTCTGTTCATTGAACCAGGTCACTTCGCCCGTATGTCGCATAAATTCCTCCGCATGCCGTGGCATGGAATTTATGTGATCGTACCCGTTGGCCGGGGTCTTGGCAATACGCCACCCGCCCCGGCCCGACAAAGAAATCAGGACTCCACGCCGTCGTTGCCGGTCGCTTCCGCGTCCTGGTCCGGCTCGAAGTCATCCTGACCCTTCATCTGCTTGCGTTTCAACTTTTCTTCTTTCTTCTTTTTCTTTGCCAACTCTTTCTGCCGTTTAGCGAACTTATAATTGGGCTTGGCCAAAACAACTCCTTGTTATGGTGACCGGCCGAACGCCGGAAAATAAAAAGCCCGTCCCTCCCTCAAGAGAGACGGGCAGCGATTGCCTTTGATGGCGCGCGCCGGACTACCAGCGGGGACGCGGCTCGCGGGGCTTGGCTTCGTTGACCTTCAGATTGCGGCCGCCGAAATCCTTGCCGTCCAAGGCCTCGATGGCATCCAGAGCGGCGGAGTCATCGGCCATTTCCACGAAACCGAAACCGCGCGGACGGCCGGTCTCACGATCTTCGATCAGTTTAACGGAAGAAACCTGGCCGTGAGCTTCGAAAGCCGCGCGGACTTCGTCTTCGGTTGCGGACCAGGGCAGATTGCCGACATAGATATTCTTGGACATGTTATTCACTCCTGGTGAATGCGGTATGATGCTTGCGCATCGATCTAAATTTAAAAGAAGCAGTGTACACGATGCGCACTCTGCTCCTCGATATACCTGTTTCCTTTCCCCAGCCAACGCCGACCGGAAGGGGCCGTTCCCGAAGGAATGCGCTGACATACTTGTCGGCACAGTTGGCTAAAAACAAAAACAAGTCAAGGGGTTTTTACAAAATAAACCGGAATAATCCCCACTGGTTCCAATTTCACCCCTCAAAACGGGCTGTAACAAAGGCCTCCAAAGCCCCGCAAAAACGCCTGCTCCCGCCCGCCAATTCAAGAATTCTATTAACCGCGCGCACGCGATCCTCGGCGTAATGGGAGACCATGATCAGCGGGGTTCCGGCCTCGGCCAACCGCTCGATAAGCCGGAGCATCAACGCCCTGGAGGACGGGTCCAGGCCGGACAGCGGTTCGTCCAAAAGAAGCAGTTTCGGCCCGGGAGCCATGGCCCGGGCCAGAAAAACGCGACGCTGCTGGCCGTAGGACATATGCCGCAACCGCCTGGGGCCGAGCCCGTCGAGGCCGACGGCGTTCAGCCACAGCCCGGCTTCGAGACGCTCCCGGCTGGTGGGTTCCTCAAGCATGCCCACCGACCCCCGGAACCCGGACATGACCGTCTCTTCGGCGGTTACCTCCCAGCCCAGCTCGCGGGCATACCCAGCCTGAAGATCCGGCGAGACCACGCCGATAAGCGGTCGGGCCTCGTCCATGGTCATGCCGCCGAGCCGCTCCACCGTGCCCGTACCCCGCTCGTCGTCGGCGTAGGGCGCAACTTGGCTGAGGATAAGCTTGAGCAGCGTGGATTTGCCCGCTCCGTTTTCGCCGAGCACCAGCCAATTCTCCCCGGGAAGGACCTCCCAATTAATATCGTCCAGGATGCGTTTGCCGTCGGCCACCACGGACACGTTCCGCATGCGCAGGAGAAAGTCGTACCGCTCCGGTGCGGGGGCGGGGGGCAGATCGCAGGCGACCACGTCCGGAGCGGCTTCGCTCAGGGCGCGCACGGCCTGGTCGCGAGGCCCCTCGGCCAGGAGTTCCCCGTGATCCAGGGCCAGGGCGTGGCGCACGCAGTCGGGCAGATCGCCGGTCCGATGGGCGGCGCAGACCAGGGTGGTCCGCTCCCCTGCCCGATCGAGCATCTCGACCACCTCGGCCCGCGAGCCCGCGTCCAGGCCGTCCAGGGCCTCGTCCAGAAGCAGGATGTCCGGCCCGGGAGCCAGGGCCCTGGCCACCAACAGCTTGCGCACCTGGCCCGTGGAAAGCGTGCGCATCTCACTCCCGGCCAGATCCCGAATGGACAGAAGGTCGATGACGGCGTCGGCCGCCGCCTCCTCTTCGGGCTCGGCCCGGTCGTAAAGAATGGGGGTGTCGTAAAAACCGGCCAGGACCACGTCGCGGCCCAGAACCCGGGGGGTGTGCAGGAAATAGAAGTCCTGCATGTCCGCCGAGACCAGGCCGATGCGCTGCCGCAGACCCAGCACGGATCGCTGGGGCCCGTCGCCGAAATCAAAGACCCGCTCCCCGCCCACGTCCGGGGCGATTTCGCCGCGCAAGATCTTGAGCAGGGTGGACTTGCCCGCGCCGTTGCGCCCGGTCACGGCCGTATGGCGGCCGCGCACCAGTTGCCAGCTCAGGGGGCCGAGCAGACGCCGACCGTTGCGGGTCACGGTCACATCCTTCAGGGAAATGAGTGGATTCATTTGGGTATTGTCTCCTTTCCCGGCCCGGCTGGCAAGCCCCGGCTTGTCATCGCCCGAGCCCGGGCCTATGCTCTGTCCCATGCCTGAAACCGTCGCCATCCTCCGGGTCCCGGAATACAGGGACGAACCGCTCGGCCGGGCCACGGCCAAGCTCTTCGAAACCATCGGCTTCACGCCCACTCCCGGCGAACGGGTGCTGGTCAAGCCCAATCTGGTCAACGGGAGCAACGCCGCCCACTGCACCACCCATCCATTGGCGGTCCGGGCGGCCTGCGCCTGGCTCCTGGACCAGGGCGCCAAGGTGACCGTGGCCGACTCCCCCGCTTTTGGCCCGGCGGCTTACGTGGCCCGAGCCTCGGGGCTGGCGGAGGCCCTCGCGGACATCGGCCTGGAAGTGCGGAGCCTGGCCCGGCCCGCGCCCCTGCCGCTGACCCTGGGCGGGACCATCGGCCTGTCCCGGGACGCCCTGGAGGCGGACCGCATCCTGAACCTGCCCAAACTCAAGGTCCACTGTCAGATGACCATGTCCGGCGCGGTCAAGAACCTGTTCGGCTGCGTGGTCGGCTTCCGCAAGGCGTTGGCCCACCACAGGCTCGGGCACAGCCACGCGGTCTTCAGGTCCATGATCATGGACGTGTACCGCGCCCTGCCCCGGACCACGCACCTCATGGACGCGATCCGGCCCATGCACAAGGACGGCCCCATCAAGGGCGAACCGTTCCCGCTGGGCATGCTGGCCGCGTCGAAAAACGGCGTGGCCCTGGACGCCATGGCCTGCGCCCTGCTCGGCCTTTCCCCGGGCCAGGTTCCCCTGTGGGCGGAGGCCGAAGCCCGAGGCATGGGCGGGATCGATCCGGCCCTGCTCGACTACCCCCTGGACACGCCCGATACCTTCGACACGGACGGCTTCGTCCTGTCCGAGGCGCGCGAGCTGTCGTTCGCACCCATGCGGCTGGTCCGAGGCCGGGTGCGCAGCCTGCTGAAACACTTCGTAAAAAGCTGATCCCCCTTGCGTTTTAACGGGTTGGGCGGTATGAGCAACCATGCGAGTACGCCAACGATTCACCATAACCGGCCAGGTGCAGGGAGTGGGGTTCCGCCCCTTTGTCTACCGCATAGCCCTGGACCACGGCGTAACCGGCTCGGTGAACAACTCGTCCGACGGGGTGCTCATCGAAGTCCAGGGCGAGGCCGAGCAGGTCGGCGGATTCGCCGAAGACTTGACCGGCAAGCTGCCGCCCCTGGCGCGCATCGTCACCCTGGATTCCGAGCAACAGGCGACAGTGAACGGCGAAGAAGGATTCATCATTCTCGAATCCACGCGCAAATCCGGCAATTCGGTGCTCATTTCGCCGGACGTGGCCACCTGCAAGGACTGTCTGGACGATATGCGCGACCCGGACAACCGGCGTTACCGCTACCCGTTCACCAACTGCACCAACTGCGGGCCGCGCTATACCATCACGCGGTCCATCCCCTACGACCGGCCCCAGACCTCCATGGCCGAATTCGTCCTCTGTCCCGAGTGCGAGACCGAATACCGCGACCCCCTGGACCGGCGCTTCCACGCCCAGCCCAACGCCTGCCCGCGCTGCGGTCCGCGCACCTGGCTGACCGACCGCGACGGACGGGTCATCGCCCAGGGCGACGACTCCCTGCGTCGACTGGCCCGGGAGCTGGCCAACGGCCGCATCGCCGCGGTCAAAGGGTTGGGCGGCTTTCATCTGGTTTGCGACGCGGGCTCCGAAAAGGCGGTGGCCGAGCTCAGGCTGCGCAAACACCGCCCGGACAAACCGCTGGCCGTGATGATCCCGGATATGGACGCGGCCCGAAGGCTGGCCCGAATCTCCCCGGCCGAGGAGCAATGGCTGAGCGGCCTCCAGCGACCCATCGTCCTGGCGGCCAAGCAGCGCCCCTTCCCCCTGGCCGAAGACGTGGCCCCGGACACGGACTTTGTCGGGCTGATGCTGCCCTACACCCCGCTGCACCACATCCTGCTCCACGACTACGCCGAACTCAAAGGTCCGGACGCGGCCCTGGTCATGACCTCGGGCAACATGAGCGCCGAGCCCATCTGCCTGGACAATGGCGAGGCCCAGGAACGGCTGGCGGGGATCGCCGACATCTTTCTTTTTCACAACCGGGACATCCTCATTCGCACGGACGACTCCGTGGTCCGAGTCAACCCGGCCTCGGACGAGCCCGTCTTCATGCGCAGGGCGCGCGGCTTCGTGCCCGCCCCGGTCTTCCTGCCGGTCAAGGGCGACACGGTCCTCGGCGTGGGCCCGGAACTGAAGTGCACCCTGACCCTGACCAAGGGAGACCAGGCCTTCACCAGCCAGCACATCGGCAACATGTCCAACTTGGAGACCCTGGAATTCCACAACGAGATCCGCGCCCATCTCGAAGACATCCTGCAAGTCGAGCCGAAGCTTATCGTCCGCGACCTGCACCCGGACTACATGACCACTTCACTGGCCGAGGAACTGGGCCGCGAGCGGGGAGTGCCCGTGGCCGCCCTGCAACACCACTACGCCCACATCCACGCGGTCCTGGCCGAAAACAAATTCGACGGGCCGGTCATCGGCCTGGCCCTGGACGGCACGGGATACGGCGAAGACGGGACCATCTGGGGCGGCGAATGTCTGCTGGTGGACCCGGCAACCCTGGACCACCAGCGGCTGGGCCACTTCGCGCGCATCCGGCTGCCCGGCGGCGAAGCCGCCGTAAAGGAGCCATGGCGCATCGCTCAGGCCGCCCTGTGGGAACTGGGAATCCGGGAACCCGGCGCTTACGCATGGCCGTGGCTGGACCGCTTCGGGGCCGAGAGCCGGTTCCTGCCGCAGATCCTGGGAAAGGGAATCAATGCGCCGCAAACCTCCAGTTGCGGACGGCTGTTCGACGGCGTGGCCGCCCTGTGCGGGTTGACCTCGGCCATCACCTACGAAGGCCAGGCGGCCATCCTTCTGGAACGCGCCCAGGACATGGACGAGACCGGCGCCTACCCCTGCCCCATCAAATCCGACGACCCGGTGGCCCTGAACACCCTCTCCCTGGTGGCGGCCGCGCTCGACGATCTGGAGCATGGCGTGTCCGTGGGAAAAATCGCCCGCCGTTTTCACCTGGGCCTGATCAACGGGCTGACCGAAATGGCCTATTCCTTCGCCATGCTCATGGATATCCCTCATGTGGCCCTGTCCGGCGGGGTCATGCAGAACCTGACCCTGGCGAGCGAATTGCCCCTGGCGCTCCGGGGCGCGGGTCTGCTACCGTTGGTGCATACCCAGTTGCCGCCCAACGACGGCTGCATCTCCCTGGGCCAGGCGGCGTGGGGAGTACGCAAATTGCGCAACGAACCCTAGGGAGGAATCATGTATCGGATATCGACGCTGCTGACCGTTCTCTTCCTGCTGCTCGGCGCATCGACGCTCCGGGCCGCTCCCCCCTGCGCTTCGCCGGTCCTCGGCGCCATCGACATCCGGGAGCGGACGGCCGGTTTCAAGGTGGACGCCGAATACCCCGTGCTCTGCCAGGCCGAGCCCAGCCGGACCATCCGCGATTTCGTGTCCAACACCCTATTTGGATTCAAGAAAGTGGATCCGGACCATGACCTGAGCGTATTTCCCCATCCCTACGAACTGATCACCCGCTATGCGGTCTGGGCCACGCCGGGCGGCCGCTTCGTCTCGGTCAAGCTTCACGTCATGGTCTACACCGGCGGCGCCCACCCCAACAACTGGCCCATGACCTGGGTCTTCGACATGACCGACGGCGGCGAAATATCCCTGAACCGCCTGTTCCCGGACAGTGAGGCCGCCCTGGCCCGGATCTCGGCCATCTGTCGCGAAGTTCTGTCGCGCTCCCTCGGCGACATGCTCGTACCGGACATGCTCGACCAGGGCACCCAGCCCGTCGAGGACAACTTCAAGCGGTTCATCCTGACCGACGAGGGCGTGGCCTTCTTTTTCGCACCGTACCAGACAGCCCCCTACGCAGCGGGTGAACAGGTGGTGACCATCCCCTTCGACCGACTGGGCGGACTCGTCGCCCCGGACATTGCGGCCGCGGCGGACGTAAAGTAACCGCCACGCAATGGGAAAAGGCCGGCTCCCAAGCCCTTTCGCGACGGGCCCGCGCCAGGGAGCCACTTTGCATGGATAAAAAAACGGGCCGGGGAAATTCCCCGGCCCGTTGATTTTGTCCGCGCCCGCGCCTCCACGGGCATGCCGGTGCCGTCGAACGGCTACAGCTTCATCAATTCCTTTTCGAGTGCGTCCAGGTACGCCGCCAGCATATCGGGCATGATGTCGCCCATATGGCCCACGCGGAAAATCGGCCTGCGTCCCGCCTCTTCCAGGAGGTGGTTCAGCTTCATGTAGCCGGGGTCCATGAGATACCCCTCGTCGCGCATTCCTTCCTTGACGGTCTCTTTAAGCTGGACCGAAGTCACGCCCTGAGGGCAGACCACGGTGGACACAGTGGGCGAACGGAACCCTTCCGCGACGAACATCTCGAACCCGTCCAGCCCGGCGGCCCACTTCTCGACCATGCCGCGCATCTCGATATGCCGTGCGAAACGGTTTTCGATGCCCTCTTCGTTGACGATGCGGTCGAGCTGGTACCACATCATGTTGGCCAAGGTAGTGTTGGGCGTGGTCAGTGTCTGGTTCTTGCGCGCCCGCTCCAGATGCTTGGTGATGTCGTGATGATGCCCCTTGTTGGTCACCCGCCCGGCTTTTTCCTCGGCCTCCCCGGAGACGAAGCCTATGCCGAACCCGGCGGGCAGGGCCAGGGACTTCTGGGTGGCCGTGGAATACATGGCCGCACCGGAATCGGACAGGGCGATGGTCGCCCCGCCGAAGATGGACACCCCGTCCACCAGGGGCATGGCCCCGTATTGGCGGATGAGCGAACAGACCGCCTTCATGTCGTTGATCACGCCGGTGGACGTCTCGTTATGAGTGAATGAGACAACCTGGGGCCTGAGCGCCTTCAGCTTGTCCTCCAATACGTTCAGATCAATGGGCATGCCGTAGTCGAACTTGAGGTTCTCGGCCTTTTTCCCGTTGCTGACCGCAATGTTGTAGTACATGTCGCCGAAGGACCCCACGGACACGTTCAGGAGCGTCTCGTCCTCGGCCACCAGGGAACGGATCGAAGTCTCCATGGCCGAGGAACCCGACCCGAGGCACAGGATGGGCTCGTAGTCGTCGCCGCATCCGGCGATTTTCCGCAGGTTCTCGCGGATGGGACCGAACCGCAGATCGTTCTCCGCGTCGCGGTGCCCAAACTCGGGCAACAAAGCCGCTTCCTTGACGTCCCGGCGGATGTAGGTCGGTCCGGTGATGAACAGTTTGAGAGGCGCAAAATTCGGCTTGCTCATGATCTCTACCCTTCAGTGCTTGTAACGAAAAAGAAAAACCAGTCCCGTACCACGAAAATGTTCGCGATCAGTATAACGGGCGGGGGGGAAAGGCAAGACTGACGGCCCCCAGGAAAGGGCTAAGCGGGGCAGGCCGCCGCCCCACGGCCGCGTCCAGCTTTAGCCAGGAGTTGAAGATTATAATGTCGGCATTTTATTTTTTACTGAAACATTGTGCCCAATTTAGCTTAATCGGATGGGATGGAAACAACTGTCAAGTCACTGAGGGGTGAACTATGTTGAAGAATCTTCGTCTGGGCTTAAAGCTCGGCATCGGTTTTGGCATTATGCTAATTTTGGCGGCCGTCATAGCCGCCATAGGCTTCCTAAGTATGTCGAGCATCCGGGATCGCGTGGACAAGGCGGACGACGCGAATCGGCTCGTTCGCTTCATCCTCGAAGACCGCATCAAGGAAAAAAACTTCATGCTCCGGGGGAACGACAAACTTGTCGAAGAGCATGCCGCCATTCTCAAGGACCTCTTCGATCAGGCCGCCAAGACCCGCGACAAATTCGACAACCAGGCCAACAAGGACCAGATGACCGCGACGATCGCGGCGGCCCGGGAGTATGAAAAGGCCTTTGCCGACTACGTGAAGTTGGAAAAGCAAAAAGGCGACAACATGGGCCGGATGCGCGAAAGCGCCAATGCGGCCTTGGGCTTGGCCGAAAAGTTGCGCAGCGAGCAGAAGGAGCAGTTTTCCACCCTGCTCTACGCGGGTACGGCCCCGAGGACCGAACTGGAGGGCAAGCTGGCCAAGGCGGACGACGCCAACCGGATCATCAAGTGGCTTCTGGATGCGCGCAAGAACGAAAAGGAATACATTGTTTCCCGGGACGGCACCTACCGCGACGCCAACTTGAAGGATACGGAGCGCATCCTGGCCCTGACCGCCGATCTGGGACAGCGCTTTCAGGATCGGAGCAACATCGAGTTGCTGAAAAAAGTCGCCACGGCCGTGACGCAGTACAGGGAGGAATTCGAGAACTTCCACCAGTGCATACAAAGCCAGATCGTGGCCGAGGGGGAAATGCTCAAGTCCGCCCGGGCGGCCGACGCCGTCTGCCGCAAGGCGCGCTCGGAGCAGAAACAGGCCATGCTCGACGACATGGCGCGGGCCAACATCCTGAGCCTGGGCACGGCGGGCGCGGCCGTGCTCTTCGGCCTGGCCGCCGCCGTAATCCTGACCCTGTCCATCACCCGGCCCGTGGCCAAGGGCGTGAGCTTTGCCGAAGGCATGGCCGATGGTGATTTCACCCGGACGCTGGACGTGAACCAGAAGGACGAGATCGGCGTGCTGGCGACCGCCCTGAACAACATGGTCGTCAAGTTGCGCGAAGTGGTCGGAACAGTGGGCGCAGCCTCGGAGAACATCGCCTCGGGCAGTGAGGAACTTTCCGCGTCGGCCCAGGCCCTGGCCCAAGGGGCCACGGAACAGGCAGCCGCCGTGGAGGAAGTCTCGTCCTCCATGGAACAAATGGCGGCCAATATCGGCCAGAATGCTGAAAACGCCAAGCAGACCGAAGATTTGGCCAACAAGGCCGCCGCCGATGCCCGCGAAAGCGGCGAATCCGTGAGCCAGACCGTGGGAGCCATGAACAGCATCGCCGAAAAGATTTCCATCATCGAGGAAATCGCCCGACAGACCAACCTGCTGGCCTTGAACGCGGCCATCGAGGCGGCCCGCGCAGGCGAGCACGGCAAGGGCTTCGCCGTGGTCGCAGCCGAGGTGCGCAAGCTGGCCGAACGCAGCGGCGTGGCCGCAGCCGAAATCAGCAGCCTGTCCACCAGCTCCGTGGCCGTGGCCGAAAAGGCCGGAGAAATGCTCCAGCAGTTAGTGCCGGACATCGAGAAAACCGCGGCCCTGGTCCAGGAAATAACCGCGTCGAGCAACGAGCAGAGCGCAGGCGCGACCCAAATCACCCAGGCCATCGAACAACTCGACACCGTCATCCAGCAAAACGCCTCGGCCTCTGAGGAAATGGCCTCCACCAGCGAGGAACTCTCATCCCAGGGCCAGGAGTTGCAGTCCACCATGGGCTTTTTCAACGTGGGCGACGGCCAGACCGCCACAGTCCGCGTGGCCGCAACCCGCCCCCGCGCCCTGCCGATGGAGAAACGCCCCAAGCGGTCGACGCTCCCGATCCCGGCCGGCGACGGAGGGGACTTCGAACGATTCTAGCCGAGAGAACTCCGCACACCACGGGGCGCGGTGTCCACATGGACGCCGCGCCCCTTTTGGGTGGGTTCTGCAAACTTGCCATTCATCCCAAAAGGTCTTACTCCTCTTCCCTTCAACGACCATCATGGAGTAATAAGACATGGCCTTGCTCGGACCCCATATATCGATTTCCGACGAACAGCTCATCACCCGCGCCTTCGGGGTGGTGGACATGGAACAGTTTCAACACTGGCCGGAAAAGGTCAAGAAACTCGCTTCGAACCTGGCCGCCGAACTGTTCCTGGTGCGCTACAATCCGTTCATAGACCCGGAACTGGTGCGCACGGCCGTGGATCGGCGCTTGAACATGTCCCGCCCCATGCTCGACCGCGAATTCGCCACCATCCTGACCAAGGGCATCGAGCTGTTCTGGGAGCGCCACGGGCGGGAAACGGCCTTCCGCGACACGATCATCTCCCGGCTCCGGAAATTCATGCCCGAGGACGCCATCGGGCACGAGCCGCATTCACGCGTCGAGTCGGCCACGGACGCCACGGACCTGCGCATGGAGCTGCCCATGCTCGTCCTTTTCCCCGAAGACGAGGCGCAAATCCAGGGCATCGTCAGACTGGCCAATGAAATGCACTTCGGCGTCATCCCGCGCGGCGGGGGCACGGGCGCGACCGGCGGGGCCATCCCGGCCGAGGCGCGCTGCGTGATTCTGTCCCTGTCCCGCTTCAAGAAGATTCTCGACATCGACCCCGTCGAGCGGACCATGAGCGCCCAGTCCGGGGTGATCACCCTGAACGCCATCCAGGCCGCGGCCCAGAAGGGACTGCTTTTCACCGTGGACCCGGCTTCCAAGGCGGGGTCGTCGCTGGGCGGCAACATCTCGGAAAACGCAGGCGGGCCGTTTGCCTTCGAATACGGCACGACCATCGACAACATTCTGAGCTACCGCATGGTCCGGCCCGACGGCTCGCTCATTGAGGTCCGTCGCAAAAACCATCCGCGCCACAAGATCTATCCCTTCGATACGGCCGAATTCGAGATTCTCGACGCAACGGGGCGGCTTCTGGACACGGTCTCGCTCAAAGGCGACGAGATCCGCGGCCCGGGGCTGGGCAAGGATGTGTCCAACAAGTATCTGGGCGGGCTGCCCGGGGTGCAAAAGGAGGGCACGGACGGGATCATCACCACGGCCACCTTCGTCTGCTACCCCAGCCTGGCCCACTCGCAGGTCCTTTGCCTGGAATTTTTCGGCCGCTCCATGAGCAACGCCATGCTGGTCATCAAGGATGTGGTCAAGATGCGCGACACCATCCGCGAGGAGGGAGACCTGGTCAAGATATCGGCCCTGGAGGAATTCGGACCCAAATACGTCCAGGCCATCGAGTACCAGACCAAGTCCACGCAGTACGAGGGCGACCCCATCTCGGTCATCATCATGCAACTCGACTCGGACGACAAGGAGGCCCTGGACGCGGCCCGACAGACCGTGCTCGCCCTGGCCCAGCCCTACGACGGCGTGGATATCTTCGCCGCCCGGAACGAGCGCGAGGCCGAGCTGTTCTGGGAGGACCGCCACAAGCTGTCCGCCATCGCCCGGCGCACCTCGGGATTCAAGATCAACGAGGACGTGGTCATCCCCATGGAGGTTATCCCGCAGTTCTCCGAGTTCCTTGAAGACCTGAATCTCATCTACCTGGCCAAGATATACGCATCCACTCTGGACAGGATCGTGGACCTGGAAACGGTCAACCCGGAAGACGAGGATGTGAAGGAAGCGCGCAGGCGCATCCAGGCCATCCTGGAGGGAAAGATCACCTCCCGCGACTTCTCGGATGTGGAGCAGGAGGCCCAGTGCCGATTCCTGTTCCTCAAGCTGCGCGACACCTACCCGAAGCTCGACCGCGAAATCAAGGCGCTGTGGCAGGAACTGCAACTCAAGCGCATCGTCATCGCCAACCACATGCACGCGGGCGACGGCAATTGCCACGTGAACCTGCCGGTCAACTCCAACGACCCCGAAATGCTGGCCGCCGCCCATGAGGCCGCGGATACGGTCATGACCAAAGTGCTGGAGATGGGCGGCCAGGTGTCAGGCGAACACGGCATCGGCATCACCAAGATCGGCTTTCTGAGCGACGAAAAAATCCAGGCCCTGGCCGCATATCGCAAGGTTGTGGACCCCAACGGCATATTCAATCCCGGCAAGCTGACGGCCCGGACCCTGCCGAGCATGCCCTTCACCTTTTCCTTCAACCGGCTCATCCGCGACCTGGACGGCACGGCGCTGAAGGACAAGGAAGCGCTCATGGGCCTGCTCAAAAATATCCAGACCTGCACCCGCTGCGGCAAGTGCAAGCAGGTCTGCCCCATGTATCAGCCCGCACGCGGGCTCATGTATCATCCGCGCAACAAGAATATCGCGCTCGGCGCGCTCATCGAGGGCATCTACTACTCACAGATCCGGACCGGCGAGCCCGCCCATAAACTGATGAAGGAACTGCGGGATCTCATGGACCACTGTACGGCCTGCGGCAAATGCCAAGCAGCCTGCCCGGTCAAGATCGACTCGGCCGGGGCCGCCCTGTCCATGCGTTCCTTCCTCGACTCCAAGGGCAAGTCCGGGCACCCGCTCAAGCAGGTCATCCTGCGCAACCTGGCCAAAAACCCGGCCCAGACCCTGCCCGTGGCCGCCAAATTCCTGTCCGTGGGCCAGTCCATCCAGGACAAGACGCTGGGCATGATCCCGGCCCGCTGGCTGTCCAAGATCCAATCGCCCGTGGTCAAGCATCGCAGTCCGAACATCGACTACCGCAACCTCTCGGAAAAGTTGCATCTCGAAGAGGGCTCGGTCCTCAGAAACCCCGGCGCCGAACGTGACCAGACCGTGCTCTACTTCCCGGGCTGCGGCGCGTCGCTCTTCTCCCGGTCCATCGGCATGGCCTCGGTATACCTGCTGCTCAAGAGCGGGGTGAACGTGGTCCTGCCCGACCACCACATGTGCTGCGGTTATCCCCTGCTCGCCTCGGGCTGCGAAGAGGCATACAAGACCAACCGCCACCGCAATGTGCAGGAATTCCTGGACCTGCTGGTCAAGACCGGCAAGGCGGGCCTGAAGGCCACCACGCTGCTGACGGCCTGCGGCACCTGCCGCGAGTCCCTGGAGACCTACGATTTCTCCTCGGAGCTGGCCGATCCGCTCAAGCACTACGACGTGGTCCAGTTCCTCGTGGAGCGGCTGCCCGTCACGCCTCGAACCGAGCCGATCCTGTACCACGCGGCCTGCCACATGGAATGGACCGGCGTGCCCAAACTCAAGGCCCCGGAGATGTACCGCACGGCCCTGGTCGGGCTGACCGGCACGGAGGTTTCCCTGTCTCCCGGCTGCTGCGGCGAATCCGGCCTGGGGGCCATGACCAGCCCGGGCATCTACAACCGGCTGCGCGACCGCAAGCAGGAACAGTTGCGCGAGGACCTCGGCTTCGACCGCCAACGGCCCATCGTGGTCGGCTGCCCGTCGTGCAAGATCGGCATCAAGCGGTCCATGCTCCAGATGAAGCGGCCCAACCGGGTATTGCATGCCGTGGAGTACCTGGCCGAATGTGTGGGCGGTCCCCGATGGGAAAAGGAGCTCAAACAGCTCCTGGACCGGGTGGAACGCAAAGGGGCGTAGGCCCGGACCTGAAGTTTCAGTGACGCCGCCCGGCCCGCCAGGGACCGGGCCGCCACACGGAGGAAATCATGGACGACCACCGCAAAGGGAACCCGTTTGGCCAAAAACGCCGCTTGGCCCGACGCGATCGGACCGAGATGCCCCCGGAGGCCGTCTAGGTGCGGGCGCTGGGCATCGACTTCGGCCTCAAACGCGTGGGGCTGTCGGTCTGCGACCGCACCGGCACCCTGGTCTCGCCCCATGGGACCATCGTGCGGACAACCCGTCAGGCGCTCTTTGACGAACTGGCCGAAATCATTCATAATGAGACCATTGAGGCTGTGGTGGTCGGCCTGCCGCTGTCGCTCGACGGCAGCGATACCCTGACCACCCGGCAGGCCCGCAATTTCGCCGAAAGCCTGGAACGCCGGATCGACGTGCCCGTTCATCTCATGGACGAACGCCTGACCTCGGCCCAGGCCGAAGAGGAACTCAACGCCGCCGGATTGCGCGGCGCAAAACGCAAGGCCGCCCTGGACAGCCAGGCCGCCGTGGTCATCCTACGCTCATGGCTCGATTCCGTTACGTCCTGATCGCTTCGGCCCTGCTGGCGGTACTCGCCGGACTCGGCGCGGGCAGCTACAAATGGTACAAGGCGTGGCAGGAGGAACAGTTCCTGTCCACTCCGCCCGAGACCCCCGGCCGCGAAGTCCTGTTCCGCGTGGAGCCGGGCCAGATATTCACCACCATCGCAGCCAATCTCAAGAACGAGGGGGTGATCACCGATACCCGCCGCTTCTACGGGCTGGCCGTGCGCTCGGGCAAAGGCTCCGCCGTCCGCGCGGGCGTGTTCAAGCTGTCCACGGGATGGCTGCCGGAGCGCGTCCTGACCGAACTGACCTCATCCCCCGGAGTCCTGCGCCGGGTATCCGTGCGCGAAGGACTGACCTGGTGGCAGACCGGCGGCATTATCGAAGAAGCGGGACTAGGCGACGCCGACGGATTCGCCGCAGCCGTAGCCGACCGCTCGCTGCTGACCGCCCACGGCATCCAGGCCCCGAACGCCGAAGGCTACCTCTTCCCCGAGACCTACCTGCTCACCCCTCCCAAGGCTCACCCCGCACGCCACATGGCCGAGGTCATGATCCGGGAATTCTTCAAAAACGCGCGCAAGGTCTGGCCCGAAGGGCTGCCGTCCCCCGAGGAGGTGCACCGGACCGTGATCCTGGCCTCCCTGGTGGAAAAAGAGACCGGCGACGAGACCGAACGGTCGCGCATCGCCGGAGTATTCCACAACCGGCTGAAAAAACGCATGCTCATCCAATGCGATCCCACAGTCATCTACGGCCTGGGGCCGAGCTTCGACGGCAACCTGAAAAAAAGCGACCTGCAAAACCGGGACAATCCGTACAATACCTACGTGCATCCCGGCCTCCCGCCCGGCCCCATCTGTTCGCCCGGTTTGGACTCCCTCATGGCCGCGGCCCATCCCGAAAAACACGCCTTTCTCTATTTCGTGGCCAAGGGCGACGGATCACACCATTTCAGCCAAACCTTGGAAGAACACAACCGGGCCGTGCGCCAATATCAACTCCGGCGCAACCGGTCCACCTACCGCTCCTCCAAACAGTGACGGACGCGGGCTTGTCGTTGCGAGTCCTGTATTTTTTCTATAGGTTACCGAAACAGCCACGTTTGGAGAGAGGGGGGAGGATACGATGCGTCCGAGACTGAATGCCGCACTGGTGGCGGGCCTGTGCCTATGCCTGATTTCGACGGCCCTCGCTCAGGACGCCACCGTGGTCCGGCGGGCGGCTTTCGACATCGGCGCGGCGGCCATCAAATGCATCATCGCCGACGTGGACATCTCCACCGGGCTCATCGTCAAAACCGTGGACACCCTCTCCGCCAAGGTCGATTTCGCCGAGGATCTGGCCCGTTCCTATGACGGCAACCTGAGCAAGGACGTCATGGCCGAGGGCATCAAGACCCTGGAAAAGCTCAAGGCCGTGGCCGTGGAGAAAAACGCCCTGGAATACTCCGCCGTGGGCGGACGCCTCTTCCAGGAAGCCCAGAACGGACGGGCCTATTTCGTGCGCATCCGCGAGGAGACGGGTATCCCCTCACGGGTCGTCTCGGAACAGCAGGCGGCCATGCTCGGCTACCATGCCGTGCGCCAGGAACTGGGCGACCAGACCCGGAACCTGCTGGTCTGGGACATCGGCGGCAATTCCATGCGGATGACCGTCCGCAAGCCGGACGGCGGTCTGCTCTTCTACATTGATCCCATGGCCTCGGTGGCATTCAAAAACGTGGTCATCGAGACCATACAAGAAAAAAACATCAACACCACGGTCAGCCCCAACCCGGTCAACGCCGACGAAGTGGCGCACGCCCTGGCCTACATCAAGGCCCACGCGGACATGACCGTGCCCAAGTACATCGCCCACCGTCTCTCCCGCCCGGACTTGACCGTGGTCGGCATAGGCGGGGTGCATTACTATTCCGTGCCCGAGGTTCTGGGCGGCCACAAGGCGGGCTACACCCGCGACGAGGTGGCCGAGGCACTCAAGAAATGGACCAACAGGCCCGACAAGGACTTTGATAGCGAATACGCCGAAAGCCGCCTGACCAACCTCATCCTGGTCCTGGGTTACATGGACGCCCTGGGCATCAAGGAAGTTCGCCCGCTGAACATCAACCAGGCCGACGGGCTGTTCGCAACCCGCGAGTTCTGGTGAGATTAAGGGAGGGGCCCCTCCCTTTGGTCAAGCAGGTTTCCGCAGGCTATTTCGCCTTACACTCATTGCACTGTTCCTTACCCGCCGGAGGTGTGTTGGTTTTCTCCCAACCAGCCTCCGGGTAATGGTTTTTGGAACAGTTCCTTTCCCAATGGTACGTGTCTTTCCCCTTTTTATGGTAGTACGGGGCACTGGGATTACTCATGGTAATCTCCTTTTGGTTACAGGTTATTTACAAACAAATACCAAATAGCCTAGGCTCGCCAAAAAAACAGCACACCAGCGCATGTCGCCTTTGCTAGCCATAGTACGATCTCTGGTATTGCGGGGAAGGGAAAAGATGAAGCAAGATATCCCCAGTCAGGACATACCCTATCGAGAAACCTGGATTTTATTGCGAGAAATAAAAGCAGCAATTTCCCGGCAGGTATTCCGGGATTGCCTCGTGGTGGGGGCTTCTCAAGAAAACAGGTATTGCTTGAATCCGGGCCACAATGATTACAGACGGAACCCGGTAGACAGAATCAGAAATCTGGTAGACGCATTGGTTCAAAAGGGGGCGGCCCACCTCGCAATTGAGGTTGTAAATCTCATCGCGGCACCGCTCGACAGCCGCTTGGTCAGGAACAACAAAGCAATTCCGGACAAAAAAACCATATTCGAAGAATGCATTGACGACTATTGCGCTAAAACCGCCCTAGATGACCTGATACGCTCCAATGCCAGTCTTGAAGCTGTGTTGCAACAGGCGGAAAAGTGCAAGCAAGAAATAGAAGAGACTGTCGCAATATATCGAAATACAAAAGCAAACATCGGACAATGGTAATTCAGCGCAGGGGTGTCCCCAGCCTGTCCGCCCAGTCGGGCGCATCCAGGTCTCCGGGGAAATAGATGTATCCCGCCCTGCCCGTTATCCGCTTCCGTTTCACCGGCCCGAGCCAACGCGAATCGTAGCTGTCCTCGCGGTTGTCCCCCATGAGAAAATACTCGTCCGCGCCCAGGATTATCGGCCCGAAGGTGTCGCGCCGGGGAAGAAAACCCGCCCTGGCGTGATGAGCGTAGGGCTCCTCCAGGGGCGCGCCGTCGACCAGAACCTTCCGCTGCCGGATTTCCACGGTCTCGCCGGGCAACCCCACGACCCGTTTGACGAAGTCGCGGCCGTCGGTCTCGGGCAGGGAAAAGATGACGATATCGCCGCGTGCCAGCTTGTCGTCGGGCTCCAGGACCTCGACCATAAAGTGGTCGCCCACCCGGATGGTCGGAAGCATGGAGACGGATGGCACTTGATAGGCCATGAAGAACCAGCCCTTGATGATCCTTTCGAAGACCACGCCCGAGCCCAGGCTGACGGCCAGGCAAAGGAGATAAATCCACCAGCGGTTAGACGGCTTGAGGGTATAGGCAGTGAGCTTGCGGGCCGAAGCGAAGGCCTCTCCGCCCGCAAATAGATTGTAGCCGAACAGGATGGATACGCACAAAAGCATGGCCGCGAAATCCGCCCAGAACAGGATCATGAACAAAGCCAGGACGATCTCGGCCAGGAAGAAGCCAACGCCCTTTCTCCACTGACCGTTGTAGACCTGCCCCACGCCCACGGCCACCAGAGACAGAGTCATGGCCAACCACGGATTGCGGGGCTTTTCAACGGGCGTCGTCGGAATCTCGGTCTCAGTCATGGGGGCACGCCTCCCGGTCGGTCGCCGACCAGCTTGTGCGGTTTGTCGCCCACCGCCGGCCCGTGGCCGATGTAGTGGGCCGCGACCTTGCCCAAGGGCGGGCAATTCGGGGTGGATACGAACTTCGGGAAGACCTTTCCCGGACTCAACCCTGCCAGATTCCCGGACGTTTGGCTAGACGGAGTCGAGAATCAGGCGGCCGGAATATAGTCGCGGCCGAGACGGCAACCGCGCCCTTCGAGAAAAACGGCGATCTCCTCGCGCGCGCCCCGGCTGGCCACGTAGGGGATGCAGAATCCCTCGCCCGGCGCGGGAATCTCGGCCCGGTCGCGGACCGGCAGGCCGTGTACCCGATGACCGATTTTTTTCGGGTCCACGTCGTAGTAAGCCGCGAATTCGATGCCGTGGGCGAGGAGCAGATCGGCGCGCTTGCGGGTGGTCCGGCCCGAGCCGAGGATGTGAACAACCGGGTGGTGCGGATTGTTGCGGGCCAGCCAGCGGGCCAGATATTCGGTCTTGATGCGGTAGAAGGCGTCCACGTCGTAGCGGGGATGGGTGCGCGACAACCGGTCCGGCGGATCATTCCAGACCAGCAGTTCGGCGTCCGCCTTCATCATCCGCACGCCGCCCTCCAACCAACGCAGAAGCAGGTCATAGTCCTCGGGGAAATCGCCCTCGCGGTAAGGGCCGTGCGCCTCCAGGCAGTCGCGCCGGAACATGATGGACGGGTTGGGAACCGGGAATTCCACGAACCGATGCAGACTGATGGCCTCGTGGGAGAGCAGGGAATTGGTCCAGTCCACATAATGGGCGTATCCCCGGCATGTCCGGCGGCTGCCGCCGAAGCGCACCCGGCAACCGACCAGGCCCACATCCGGGTGGTCATCCAAAAGCGCGGCCTGGAGAGCCAGCCTGCCGGGCAACGCTTCGTCATCGGCGTCCATGCGGGCGATGTAGATCCCCCGGGCCGCCCCGATGGCCGCGTTGGCCGCCCGGATGACCCCGCCGTGCGGGATGGAGAAAACGCGGACGCGGGAATCCCGGCGCGCGTATTCGGCCAGGATTCCCGCAGTGTCGTCGGTCGAGCCGTCGTCCACAGCCACCACCTCGAAATCCGCGCCCTCCTGGGCCAGAAGCGAATCGAGCGCTCCGGCCACAGTGCGCCCGCAATCGTAGCAGGGCATGGTCACGGAAATGCGGGGGGAGGCGGCCACGAGGCTACTCCGCCTGCGCCTTGCTCTCGCGCACCGCCGCCTTGATGCGGCAGACCGCGCAGACTTCGGCGCTGGTGGGCGAACCGCACTCGGTGCACGGCGCGAGTTTGACCCCGGTCTCCTTCTCCAGGCGGGCAAAGGCCGGCTTGCCCTGCTTGAGGAAGGACTGGTAGAATTGGAGCTTCTGACCGGGGCTGCGGTGTTCCAGTTCGCCCCACAGCTCCTTGTGGGCCGTGAAGCTGGCCCCGCCGGAATAGGGGCAAGGGTCGGAATGGATCTCGATGCCCTTGAGAAAGGCGTAGTTGGCGGTCTCGAACTCGCTCAGCCGGAACAGGGGCTTGACCTTGCGCACGAACCCGTCGGACGCGGGCAGGACAGGACCCTGGTCGGACAGATAGGCCGTATCCCAGCGCAAGGTGTTGGCGAACAGCCGGGCCACCTCGTCGTCCAGATTGTGGCCCGTGGCCAGAACGTCGAAGCCCTCTTCCACGGCGATGCGGTTGAAGTGATGACGCTTGAGCCTGCCGCACACGGCGCAGACCGGGCGCTTGACGTACTGCTTGACGTCCGGGATGGGCAATCCCCAGGCGGCCATCTCGAAAACACGCAAGGGCAGGGCATGCAGGGCGCAGAAATCCTCGACCTTCTTGCGTGCCTTGTCCGACGAATTCGGGATGCCGAGGTCGATATGCAGGCCGGTCACGTTGTAGCCCTGCAGCTTGAGTTCGAGCATGAGGGCCAGGGAGTCCTTGCCCCCGGACAGGGCCACGAGGATGCGGTCCTCGCGGGTGAACATCTTCTCCCGGCGTATGGCCGTCTCCACCTGCTTGGTGAAAAAGAGCGGATAACAGTCCGCGCAGAAGCCGGAATGGTGGCTCGGCAGGGATACATGGGCCGTTTTACGGCAGCGGGTACATTTCATATGGATATGCCCCCTACCCGGCCGAAGTGACTTTGCGGACCAGCAACTCGTCGCCGTGGACGAGCTTGCGGTCCGAGGTGAGCAGTTCGCCCCTTCGGGCGACCAGGGCCATGGTGGGACGGAGCCGCAATTTGTTCAGCACGGCCAGCACCGAGCGCGTGTCGTTGAGCTCGATGCGCTTCCCGTCCGGTTCCAGATTGACAATGATCATAGGGTCTCCTTTGCCGCAGGCCATTTTGACGGCCAACGGCGGGCGGACAGTACCCGGGATGACCGCCGAGTTCAAGCCCGCCCGGACCGGACCGCCGTCCGGACAACGGAAACGGGACAATCCGCCATAAAATTCAAAACCGCTGTTGACCCTAAAGTGATATATCGCCTATGCTCGTAGCAAGGGCTAATTCCAAGGAGGAAGCCATGAGTCAACCAAAAATTCTCGTCGTGGACGATGAAAAACACATCCGCATGCTCTATCGGGAAGAACTGGAGGCGGACGGCTATGCTGTGGCCACGTCCGACGGCGAAGAGGACATCCTCGACGTCATCGCCAGGGAAAATCCGACCATTGTCATTCTAGACATCAAGCTGGGCGTCAACCGTTCCGGCCTCGACCTGTTGCAGGAAATCCGCACCAAGGACCAGCAGATCCCGGTCATCCTTTCGACGGCCTATGACTCCTTCCAGCATGATCTCAAATCCATTGCCGCAGACTACTATGTGGTCAAGTCCGTGGATCTGACCGAATTGAAGGACAAGGTCCGAATGGCCCTGAACAAGGCGGGCGCCTAGCCGCCTTTCCCGCCCGCCGCTTTTGGGACGGACGCCTTTCCGCCAGGAAGGCGTCCCGCTTTTTGCGGCCCGCCGAGCCCTCCCGGCTATCATTGACAGCGACTGTTTTTCATGGATACCTGACCGTATTCCGGGAGGGGACGGCAGGCTCCGCCCGCGTGTCCCGACAAAGGCGGACGAATTCTATGTCTCAACAGATCACGGCGGAATATTTTCCCATCTCCCCGCTTATCCTGCGGCCCGACTTCAAGGTGCCCTTCGACATCTTCCTGCGCCACGACGACAGCTACGTCCTGTTCAACGCCAGCGGCCGGATCATGACCAAGGCCAAACGCAAGGAACTGGCCCTGGCGGGCATCATGACCATCTACGTGGACAAGCGTTCCCGTAAACTCTACCACGGCTACATCCAGGCCAACCTCCTCGACCTGCTCGAAGACGAATCCATCTCCCTGCCCGAGCGCGCCCAGGCCTGGACCAACGCGGCCGCGGCCCTGTCCAAGGAACTCTTCGAGACCAACCTGCCGGGTCCGGCCTTCAAGAAACGCTACGTCCGCTTCCAGGAGCTCATCCGAAGCAGCACCTCCTTTCTCAGCTCCCCCAAACCGCTCAAGAACCTGACCCAATTCATCGGCAAGGGGTACGAAGCGTACCACCACGGCGTCTCGACCATGATCTACGCCGTGAACCTGATGCAGGAGTACAAGTTCGACGACGACGAGGTCCTGGCCTGCGGCATGGGCGCCCTGCTACACGACATCGGCCTGGTGGGCATGGACAAGGACCTGCTCGACACCGACCCCGAAACCATGTCTCCGGCCCAGCACCAGCTCTACGCCATGCATCCGCTCATCGGCGTGCGCATCTGCGCCAACTTCGACCTGCCGATCATCGCCACCAATTGCATCCTGTTTCATCACGAGCGCATGGACGGCAAGGGGTACCCCACCCAGGCATTCGGGGAGGAAATCCCCCTGCCCACCCGTGTGGTCTCCCTGTGCAACCGCTACGACGACCTGACCCGCAACCGGCCGTACAGCCGGGCCGTCAAGCCCTTTGACGCCCTCAAGGCCCTGACCGACGACAAGGGCCTGGTGGAACCGGGCATGCTCAAGCGATTCATCAAGCTCCTCTCCAGGGCGGAGATCGTGTAACAACAGCCGGTCAGGGCGGGTTGCCGGGCTAAAATCCCTTGCCGCCCCACCCCGTTGCATGATAGCCGCACCTGATGTTCGATATAACCGCACAGGATATCCAGGTCTATCTGACCTTGGCCCCCGGTCTGCTCATCGCCCTGGTCTTCCACGAGGTGGCCCACGGCTACGTGGCCTATCTTCTGGGCGACACCACGGCCAAGTCCCAGGGACGGTTGACCCTCAACCCCCTTAAGCACCTCGATCCCATCGGTACTCTGGCCTTTTTCTTCGTCCACTTCGGCTGGGCCAAACCCGTGCCGATCAACCCCCGTTATTTCAAGAACCCGCGCAAGGGCATGATGTACACCGCACTGGCCGGGCCGGGCATCAACTTCATCCTGGCCGCCGTGTTCGCCGGGGTGTTCCACCTCATGGGCCTGCTCGGCATTAGTCCGCGCAATGCCCTGTATGCGGTGGCCTACTACGGGGTCTTCGTCAATCTCATCCTGGCGGCCTTCAACCTCCTGCCCATTCCGCCCCTGGACGGCAGCAACGTCCTGGCGTATTTCCTATCCCCCCGTGCAGCCTATAAATACATGTCCATGAGCCGCTACGGGTTCATCATCCTCATCGCCATCATCCTGCTCGGGCGATACACCGGACTGGACATCGTCGGCCGGGTAATCGTCCCCCTGGTCCAGGGCTTTGGCTCCCTGCTGGGCGTGCCTCTCTAACCATCTAACAGCAGACCACTTCATCATGAGCGCAAAACAACGAATTCTCTCCGGCATGCGTCCCACCGGGCCCCTTCATCTCGGCCATTACTTCGGCGTCATCGCCAACTGGCTGAAGATGCAGGAAGAATATGATTGCTACTTCTTCGTGGCCGACTGGCACGCCCTGACCAGCGAATACGCCGACCCCACCCGGATCAAAGGGTTCATTCCCGGGCTGGTCAAAGACTGGGTGGCCGCCGGGCTGGATCCGGAAAAATGCTCCATATTCCAGCAGTCCCAGATCAAGGAACACGCGGAGCTCAACCTGATCCTGTCCATGTATACCCCGCTGGGCTGGCTCGAACGGTGTCCGACCTACAAGGACCAGAAGGAACAACTGGCCCAGAAGGACCTGAACACCCATGGCTTCCTCGGCTACCCGGTGCTCATGTCCGTGGACATCCTCATGTACAAGCCCCTGGCCGTGCCCGTGGGCAAGGACCAGTTGCCGCACCTGGAACTGACCCGCGAGATTGCCCGCAGGTTCAACCATCTCAACAACACCGACCTGTTCCCGGAACCGGCGGATATGCTCACCGAAGCGCCTGTCCTGCCCGGCCTGGACGGACGCAAGATGTCCAAGAGCTACGGCAACTCCATCATGCTCTCCGAGCCGCTGGACGAGATCATGCCCAAGGTACGCGGCATGAAGACCGACGAAAACCGGCTGCGCAAGTCCGACCCGGGCGATCCCGAGATCTGCAATCTCTTCCCCTACCACAAGCTCATAACCGACCCGGCCAGGCTCCCCGAGATCGTCGAGGGGTGCAAGAACGCTTCCTGGGGCTGCGTGGATTGCAAAAAGCTGCTCATGAAATCGCTGGAGGAATTCCTCACGCCTCTACATGAACGCCGTGCCGCTTGCTCCGACGAAAAGGTCCGGGAGATCTTGGAGACGGGCAACGCCAGGGCCCGCGCCTACGCCGTCAAGACCATGGAAGAAGTCCGCAAGGTCATCAACTTCGACTTCTAGGCGAAAATAGTCTAGAATGATCCACCCCACCCGGTCGCGACCGGGCCAAACCACCATCCAGGAGTTTCTATGACTGCGCAGAACGGCAGCACCGTCAAAGTCCACTACACCGGCACCCTCAAGGAAGACGGCAGCCAGTTCGATTCCAGCCAGGGCCGCGACCCGCTTGAGTTCACGTTGGGCGACGGCATGGTCATCGCCGGTTTCGAAAAGGCCGTGATCGGCAAATCCGCAGGCGACACCGTAACCGTGGAAATTCCGCCTGAAGAGGGATATGGTTCCCCCAGCGCGGAATTGGTCTTCCAGGTTCGCCGTGAGCAACTGCCCCCCACCGTTGAGCTGGAAGAGGGCATCATGCTGGAAATCCGCACCGAGGACGGCCAGCCCGCCTATGTCCGCGTGACCGAATTCGACGAGGAACTGGTCACCCTGGACGGCAACCATCCCCTGGCCGGTGAGACCCTCGTCTTTGATATTGAGATCATTGAAGTAGCATAAATAACTGCACTTCGATTAACTTTCCCCGCCCCTTGCTGCATCGGCGAGAGGCGGGGTTTTCTTTTTGAGAGAAGAACCATGAGCATATCCGACCGTTGCTGCAACATCACTCCGTTCCTGGTCATGGAAATCAACGAGAAGGCCGAGGCCATGGAGCGTGCCGGGGAATCCGTCATCCGCATGTGTGTAGGCGAACCCGACTTCGACACGCCCGAATGCGCCAAGCGGGCCGCCTGCAAGGCGCTCGACGACAACCTGACCCACTACACCCATTCACTCGGCCTCCGCGAACTGCGCGAGGCCATCTGCGCGGACTACGCCAAGCGCTACGGCGTAACCCTCGCCCCGGACAACATGGTCGTCACCCAGGGCACCAGCCCGGCAATGCTCGTGCTCTTCTCCACCATTCTCGAACAGGGCGACAAGGTCATCACCTCGGATCCGTGCTACGCCTGCTACGACAATTTCATCACCTTCGCCGGGGCCTCGCCGGTCAAGGTCCCGGTCTTCGAGGACGACGGATTTCAGTACCGCGTGTCCGCCATCCGCAAGGCTCTCGAAGAAAACGACGGGATCAAGGCCATCCTGATCAACTCCCCGGCCAATCCCACCGGCACCCTGCTCTCCGAGGAACGGCTCAAGGCCATCGCCGAGATCGCCGAGGAAAACGACCTGTGGGTCATCTCCGACGAAATCTACCACGGGCTCGTCTATGAGGACGAGGCCCATTCCATCCTCGAATACACGGACCGCGCCTTTGTCTTCAACGGCTTTTCCAAACTCTACGCCATGACCGGCTGGCGGCTCGGCTACCTCATCGCCCCGCCCCACTTCATGCGCACGCTCCGCAACCTCTGCCAAAACTTCTTCATCTCGGCCAACAGCATGGCCCAGTGGGGCGCACTGGCCGCACTCAAGGAAGCCGAAGCGGACGTGGAACGCATGAAGGCCACCTACAACAAGCGACGCCTCTACATCCTCGAACGCCTCAAGAACATGGGTCTGCCCATCAAGCACGAACCCACCGGGGCCTTCTACGTGCTCGTCAACATGCGCCACCAGGCCGCCCGGTTCGACGGTTCTTCTCTGGCCCTGGCCTACGACATCCTCGACAAAGCCCACATCGCCGTCACCCCCGGCATCGACTTCGGACCGGGCGCGGAAGGCTACATCCGCTTCTCCTACGCCACCTCCATGGCCAACATCGAGGAAGGCATGAACCGGCTGGAAGATTACCTGAAAGCACAGGCCTGATCTCCACACCACTCAAAATAACGGGGGCATGATCGACATGCCCCCGTTGTTTTTACAGCCGCTTGATGCCGTCGGCATCCGCGACATGGTAGGCGGCCACGTCCTCGCGGCCGCTGACGGAGGTGACCGGGATGGCAGCAAGAGAGTATCGCCGCAGTCGGAGCCGGACATATCGTTGCCGAGCCTTGCGCAGAGGGGAAACAGCTCCTAGGCCAGGATGAAGGCCTGCCCACAGATTTTGACGCCCTTGTTGCCATTGCCGCCCTTGTCGAACAGGACCTCGGCGGGAGCATCTATCTTTTCCTGCTAGCCGTGGGCAGCCACTTTCTTACTGAGATAGGGTAGCTGTTTCTCTTTTTTGACTGGTAATCCCTTCTTCCCGGCACCAGTGCATCACAGTCAGAGAAAGTGACAGTTGTCGCCACCGCTCAGACAAGAATATCCAAGCCCTTGTAGGGCGCGGCGGAAGCGCCGACCACTACCCCGCCGGGAGCGAAGAGCGTTTGGGTGTTCATGTTGGTGGAGTACCACCAGGCCATGGCGGCGGCGGACAGGGGGCGGGTCATGTCCCGCTCGGACAGGCTGTTTTTGGCGGCGGCGACGAGTTTGCCGAAGCGGAGAGTCTGGCCGAGCTGCTCGACCTTGCCGGGATTGGCAGCGAAATAGGCGTTGATCATCTCCTTGTCCGGGTGCTCCCCGACGACCGAGGCCGACCCCGCCGGGTCGTGAAGCAGGCGAAAGACCGTGGAGGTGTCCGCACCGAGAGTTTCGAGGTCGGCCTTGACCTCGTCGTTCCAAGTCTCAAGCAATTCGGTGTGGTGGGCCTCGATGTCGGCGAAGGTCAGTTGCCCGGTGCCGCCGGGCGAAACGGTGGCCAGCAGATGGCGGAGATAGCCGCGCATGACCGAGCCCGAAGCCGACGGCTCGTCCCGCCGATTTCTTGACTGTTCCGGCCCCAAAGGGAATTCGCCGTCCGAGGCGGATTTCCTCGGACGCCGGTACGTGTACCCTTGTACAGCCTGTTCAATAGGTTGCGTTGCCATAAGGCCTTCCCGCGCAGGCGGTTGTACCGAACCGTCACAGACGTCCACCCGATATTTCTAGCACGAAATATACCATTCGATTGCCAAAAGACGATAATCAAGGTTAGTATACTGGTACGCTTGACAAAACCGACAATCGCGACAGGAGGGTCGAATATGCTCAAGAAGCCCCTGAAGATAAACGACGCGGACGTCTCCAAGATAGCGAACCGCAACGAGTGGCGCGTGGCCGATCTGCTCCCGCAGATCATCGACGAATACTATGAAGACTATATTTTCGAAGACCTGGACATCCAGGACATTTACGCCCTGACCCTGAATCTGCTCCCGGCGGCCTATACCCAGCCCGGATCCATCGTGCTTTCCGACCGCATCTCGGACTACGAAATCCGCACCCAGATCCGCAACGCGGTGGAACGCATCCTGGACAATCCCACCCGGGCAGGCGGAAAGGCGCCCCGATGACCGACGAAAAGCGGCCCGCCATGTTCGACATGGCGGGCCGCTTCATTGTCCGGTCGGCAGACCGGCTAGGCCTCTTCCCGTTTGCCGCCCTTCTTTTCCATGGGAATGACAAACATGAGCAATGCCGGGATGACGAACACGGTGAAGACCGTGGACAGGGCCAGGCCACCCAGGACCACCGCGCCCAGACCGCGATAGAGTTCCGAACCGGGGCCCGGGGCCACGGCCAGGGGAAGCATGCCGAAGACCGAGGTGGTCGCGGACATGTAGATGGGACGGAGCCGGGTGCGGGTGGCGTCGAGCACCGCCTCCTTGTAGTCCATGGCCCGCTCGCGCACGTTGCCCAGCGATTGGTGGACGATGAGGATGGCGTTGTTCACGACCACGCCGATGAGGATGACGAAGCCGAGCATGGTCAGAATGTCCAGGGCCTGCGGGGCGATGAGCAAATTTTCGAGCCTGAGCCCAAGAAAACCGCCCGCGCCCGCGAGCGGCACGGTGAACATGATGATCAGCGGATAGATGAAGTTCTCAAAAAGCGCGGACATGAGCAGATACGTGATGATCAGCGCCAGGATGAAATTCCACTTGAGCGCGTCGCGGGTCACGGTCAACTTGTCGGCCGCGCCGGACAGGCGCACGGACACGCCGTGCATGAGCCCGGCCTGTTCCACCTTGGGCAGGAGCTGCTGCTCAATGATCTCCATGGCGGATTGGAGGGGCATGTTCACGGGCGGAGTGACCTGGAGGGTGATGGTCCGCTGCCGTTCCAGGTGGCGAATCTGGGTCACGCCGTAGGTGTTCTCCATGGTCGCCAGGGAGGACAGGGGCACGGCCCATCCTTTGGGAGTGGCCACCAACTGGGAATAAAGCTCCTCGGGCGTGGCCACATCCTTGGCCGAGGCCTTGAGCACCAGGTCGATCTTCTTTTTGCCTTCCTCCTTGAAATCGCCCACGTTGCGGCCGTCCATGATCACATCCAGCGCGGTGCCCAAATCCTGGGAGGACAGCCCCACGGCCTTGAGACGGTCGCGGTACGGATGGAAGCGGACCTCCGGGTAGAGCAATTCCAGGGAAGGGATGGGCCGGATCTGAGCGCCATGAATAGACTGCATGGTCATGCCGAACATGGTCCCGGCCGCGGCCACGAGTTGATTCAGGTCACTGCCCGAAAAATCCACGTTGATGACGCGGCCCTCGCCCAGCCCCTGCTCGAAGATGGAGGCCTGGAGCGACACGCCGAACATGCCGGGGATGGAATTGATGATCCGCATGAACATGGGGATGAGCGCGCCCGCGTTCTGTTCCTGAGTGGAGATGACCCCGAACAGGTTGATGGTCGGCGCGGACACGTAGAAAAGCTCCTCCACGCCGGGCGCGCCGTCCACTTCCTTACGGAAGTGGGGCTTGGCCTCGTCGAAGATGTACTTGCCGATGTCGTCACGCTCCTCGAAGGACAGGCCCGGCGGCGGAATGAGAATATTCAGGATCAGGTTGCGGTTGCCCTGAGGCAGATATTCCATCTTGGGAAACATGGTCACGACCATGAGCACGGATGTGGCGGTCAGGGCCAGGACCGTGACCAGGCGGCTCTTCCAGTTGTCGATGGCCATGGAAAGGAGTCGAATGATCCCGTCGGACAGTACCCCGCCCACGGCGTTCAGGGGCTTGAGCACCCGCTTGGCCAGCGAGAGTCCGACCGGAGCGCGCGGCCCGTCCGCTTCGGCCCGGCGCCGCGTCTTGTTGTCCGCGATGCGGTAAAACTGGTTGGCCAGCATGGGAATGACCAGGATCGACACGAACATGGACAGCGCAATGGCGCAGGTCACGGCGATGGCGATATCCTTGAACAATTGCCCCGCCTCCTGCTCCATGAAGACCACGGGCAGGAACACGGCCACGGTGGTCAGGGTGGAGGCCAGCACCGCACCCCAGACCTCGCTGGCCCCGTCGTAGGCGGCGTGGAACGGGCTCTTGCCCATACGCCGATGGCGGTCCACGTTTTCCAGGACCACGATGGCATTGTCCACGAGCATGCCCACGGCAAAGGAAATACCCGCCATGGAGACGATGTTCAGGGACCGTCCGGCGGCCGCGAACATGATGAACGCGCCCACAATGGACACCGGAATGGAGACGGCCACGATGATGGTGGAGCTGAAGGACTGAAGGAAGACGAACAGGACCACGATGGCCAGGACGGAGCCGATGATGATGTTGCGCTTGACCAGGTCGATGGCGCCGTTGATATACGGCCGCTGATCGTAAACCCAGTTGAAGCGCACGCCCTGCTCGGCCAGGGGACCGTCGTTGAGGTCTTGGATTACCTTGTAGACCTGGTCGGTCATGGTCAGGACGTTGGTGCCCGGCTCGGGGCGGATGCCGACGACCAGGCCGGTCTTTCCGTTGTGACGCATGGCCACCGTGGGCTTCTCATTGCCGCGCTCGACCATGGCCACGTCGCCCAGGGTGACGCGATATTGCCCGGACGAGGAAATGACCACGGACTCTATGTCCTCCGGGGTCTTGAACTCGGCGGGGGTGCGGATGCGGTAGTCGCGGCGCCCTACGCCGAGCGTGCCCGCGGACACGGACACGTTTTCGCTCTTGAGCACGTTGATCAGCTCGGTGGCGGTCAGATTATAGGAGGCGAGCTTCACGGGATCGATGATGATGTCCATCTCGTCCTCGCGGCCGCCGCCCACGAACAGATCCGCCACGCCCTCCACGCGCTCGATGTACTGGCGGATGTCGTTCTCGAAGAATGTCTGGTAGGTGGTTACGTCCTTGTCGTTGCCAGGCAGGGTCTCCAGGGTCAGCCAGATGACCGGGGAGGTGGACGCACCCGTGGCCGAAATGATCGGCCGGTCAACGTCGTCGGGATATTCCGGCACTTCGTCGAGCTTGTTGGACACGCGCAAAAGCGCCTTGTCGATCTCGGTGCCGATCTCAAATTTGAGGGTCAACTCGGAGCGGGCGTTATAGTTGGAACTCTCCATCTGGACCAAGCCGGGAATGCCTTTGAGGACCTTTTCCTGCTCTTCGATGACGTCGCGCTCCATCTCGTAGGGCGTGGCCCCGGTCCAGGTGGTGGTCACGGTGATGACCGGCTCGGTCACGTCGGGCGAAAGCTGGTACGGCAACCCCGTGAGGGCGACCACGCCGAACATGGCCACCAGGATGACGCCCACCAGGACGGCCACCGGTTTGCGTATGGCGGTTCCGACTATATCCACAGTCCCCTCCCTACGGCTGCTTCATGGGTTGTGCGGCCACGGGCTGCTGCGGCTGAAGCCGCTCGTTGCCCTTGACCACCACGTCCATGCCTTCCTGCAGGGTCTTGGACTTGACGCCCGCTTCCAGCCCCCGGTAGCCGACCACGTAGATGGGCATGGGCACGGCCTTGCCGTCCACCACGGCCCAGACGACCATCTGGCCCTGGGACGAAATAATCGCATCGCGGGGCACAATCATGGTTTTGCCGCCCAACCCCTTGGGCAGGACCACGCGAGCCTCCATGCCTTCGGCCAGAGCGCCGTCGTTGTGGACGCGTATCTTGACCGGGAAGGTGCGCGTGGCGACATCGCCCTTGGGGATGACCGCGAAGACCTTGCCGGGCATGTCCTTGCCCGCCACCTTGACGGTCACCTCCAGACCTGGTTTGACCACACCAAAGGCCTCGCGCGGGGCGTTGACCACCACGTCGAAGTCCTCGTCCCGGGCCATGACCGTAACCACCGAGCCCACGGAGACCCAGTCGCCGCGAAAGACTTTGCGGTCCAGGATCACGCCGCCATAGGGGGCGCGGATGGTCTTCTTGTCGCGCTCGGTGAGCAGCCGGTTGAGAATGGCTCGGGCCGCGATCATTTTTTTCTCGGCGGACAGGGCGGCCAGCCGTTTCGAATCGTATTCGCCCTCGGCCACGGTGCGGCTTCTGTACAACTTGGTGGTCCGCTCGTTCTCGCGCTTGGCCAGCTCGAAATCGGCCTGTGCCTGGTCCATGAGAGCCCGGGCGTTGGCGATGCTGCTATCCAGGATGTCCGAAGACAGGATGACCAGAGGCGCGCCCTTTTTGACGCGTTGGCCGTCCTCCACGCCCAGGGACACGACCTTGCCCTCCACCTCGGCGGCCACGTTGGAAATCTCCGAAAAGAAGGCTGTGCCGATGAACTCGGTCTGGGGGGCCATGTCGCCGCAAGTCACCTTGGCGACGACCACTGGGGACGGCGGCCGTTCACCGCCCTGGGCAAAAGCCGGGACGGCCACCAGGACCAACAGACAAAGGATTACCGCACCGTCAAGTATTCTCCGCATCACTCTCTCGTTTTTCGCAAATTTCTCCATGGCTTGAACACGGACACAAAGACCATGCCCACCAGGACCGCAACCTGGGTCAGCCCCCATATGAAATTCATTTTTTCATTGTGCAGATAAGCGGCGTCATGCAGCGCGTCGATGCCGAGGACGCCCGAAATATGCATCATGGCCTTCTCCCACGGCCCCAGGCAAACCGTGCCGAAGACGATGGCCGTAAGCGTGACCGCCCACTTGAGGATCACCCAGCCGTGCCGGAAGAATCCAAAGCCGGTGAACAGCGAGTAGGCCAGTCCGGTGATCAGGCAGCCAAAGGCGCCGGGGATGACGACGAGAAAGGTGTCCACATGGTGGATGGCCCGATTGATGCCGTAAAGCTCGGCCCCATCGGTTACGCCCGACTTGAGGAAATAGAGCAGGATCAGGGCCGCGCCACCGCCGACCCAACAGGCCGACGCGCACAGGTGCAGTCCCTTCAGCCACTTCTGCCCCTTGCTACTAAGCTTCACCATGAGTCCCCCTTGAGGCAACTGGCCGCCGCGCACAGGTGCAGCCCCTTCAGCTACTTCTGCCCTCCGATCCCGAGCTTCACCATGAGCCGTTCTTAAGACAACAGGTCGCGTCCAGGTGGGGTTCTATGATCTGCCAAAGAACCCGCTTGCACACTGCGAATTCTTCGGGGTCCAGATGCTTGGTGATCTCCGCCCGGCTCTGGATGACGATGTCCAGGGTGAAATCCACCAGTTCGCGGCCCTTGTCCGTAATATAGATATATTTCACCCGCCGATCGTCGTCGCCGGATTCGCGGCGCAGCAACCCCTGCTTTTCCAGGGCCGCCACCAACCGGCTGACCCCGGTCTTTTCCTGGGAAAGCATTTCGCACAACCTTCCCTGGGTCAATCCGTCGATCTTGTACGCGGGCAACAGGGCCCGCCACTGCTCGACCGTGATCTTGACTCCGGCATCGGTGAAGCGGGCGGCAAGATCGTTGGCGAACACGCGGGCCACCTTCCAAGAGAGGAAGCCGATGGACTCCCTCGGATTCAATCGAGTAAGTAACATGCAAAAAGTTGTATCTGCAACAAACCACCTCGTCAACCCATTTTGGGGCCGGTCACGGGTTGCAATAATAGGAGTATGCCTATACTGTTCACCCCATGGAAAGATTCACCGCCGACCTGCATGTCCACTCCCGTTTTTCGCGCGCCACCAGCAAGAACCTGACCATACGCAACATGGCCGCATGGGGCCGCATGAAGGGCATTTCCGTGCTCGGCACGGGCGACTTCACCCACCCTGAATGGCTGGCCGAGATCGAAGACCAGTTGGAGGACAACGGCAAGGGCCTCTTCGTTCTCAAGGAACCCGACGGGCTGGAAAAGGAGATCCCCGACTTCGAGGGCGATATTCCCGGCCGCACCCGGTTCATGCTCGAAACGGAGATCAGCTCCATCTACAAGCGCGGCGGCAAGGTCCGCAAGGTCCACAATCTGGTCTACATGCCAACCCTGGACGCGGTGAAACGGTTCAATGAGAAACTCGGCCAAGTGGGCAACCTGGCCTCGGACGGCCGCCCCATCCTCGGCCTGGACTCTCGCGATCTCCTGGACATGGTCCTGGAGACCCACCCCCAGGCGTTCCTGGTCCCGGCGCACATCTGGACCCCGTGGTTCTCCCTGTTCGGCTCCAAATCCGGCTTCGACTCCATCCGCGACTGCTTCGGCGAATATGCGGACGAGATCTTCGCCATGGAAACCGGGCTGTCCTCCGACCCCGAAATGAACTGGACGTGGTCCGAACTGGACCGCATCCGGCTGATCTCCAACTCCGACGCCCACTCCGGCGAAAAGCTCGGCCGCGAGGCCAACCTGTTCCGGGGCGAAATCTCCTACGAGGGCATCTACCGGGCCCTGCGCGGCGAGGGATTGGGCCACAAATTTCTCGGCACCGTGGAATTCTTCCCCGAGGAAGGGAAATACCACATGGATGGCCACCGCAAATGCGGCGTGGTCATGGACCCGCACGAGACCATCGCCCGGGACGGCCTTTGCCCGGTCTGCGGCAAGCCCGTGACCGTGGGCGTATACAACCGCATCCTGGAGTTGGCCGACCGCGAGGAACCGATCCAGCCCTCGGGTGCGCCCGGCTTCGTCTCCCTCATCCCGCTCAAGGAAGTCCTGTCCGAAGTGCTCGGCGTGGGCCCGGGCTCCAAGAAGGTCAACCACCTGTACATGAAACTCATCCTCGAATTCGGCAACGAGTTGGACATCCTCCAGCGAGTGCCCGCCGAGGATTTGAGCCGCTACTCCTGCCATCTGGCCGAAGGCATCTCCCGCATGCGCGACGGGCAGGTCATCCGCAAGGCTGGATTCGACGGCGAGTACGGCGTCATCTCCGTCTTTTCCGAGAAGGAACGCGCCCAGATCAAAAACGGGGCCACGCTGATCCATATCCCCCGGCCCGAGACGCGGCCCGATCCGGGCCTGACCGCCCCCTGCCACGCCGCGCCCCGGCCCAAAGACGAGGCCATCCCCCTGTCGTACAACGACGCCCAACAGGCGGCCATTGACGCCGGGCCCGGTCCGGTGCTCGTCCTGGCGGGTCCAGGCACGGGCAAAACCCAGACGCTCATGGGGCGGGTGGAACGGCTCATGGACGAGGAGGTCAACCCCAAGCGCATCCTGGCCCTGACCTTCACCCGGCGGGCCGCCCAGGAAATGCGCGACCGGTTGCACGCCTTACGCGGCGAAAATGCGGACATGCCCCAGGCCGGGACCATCCATTCCCTGTGCTTCGACTACTGGAAGCACGCCTACTCCGAGACGCCCATCGTCGTCCCGGAGGCCGCCGCCAAAAAACTCTTCGCCGAGGTCAACCCGGAGTTCGCGGGCAAAAACCTGGACCACTACTGGTCCAAGTATACCCTGGCCCGCGAACAGCTGACCGAGCTGCCCGCCGACCTGGCCGAGGCGCACATCAACTACGGCAACCAAAAGAACCACTGGGACCTGGTGGACTACACCGACCTGCTGGAATTCATGCTCGAACAGTCCGGTGCGCCGACCTTCCACATGCCCTACACCCATGTGCTGGTGGACGAGGTCCAAGACCTCACCCCCCTGCAACTGGCCGTGGTCCGAGGCATTGCCGGTGCTTCCGGCGAAGGGCTGTTCTGCATCGGCGACCCCAAACAATCCATTTACGGATTCCGGGGGGCCGTGGACGACGTCGAGGCACACCTCAAGGGGCTGTGGCCGAACATGGAGCCGATCACACTGACCGACAACTACCGCTCGGGCCAGGTCATCCTGGACGGAGCGGGCAATCTCTTCCCCGACGCCCCGCGCCTCATCGCGCGCAAGGAGTTGGAGGCCACCATGCACCTGTTCGAGGCCCCGGACGCCGTGCGTGAAGCCACCTGGATCAGCGACAAGATCAAAGGGCTCATCGGGGCCACCAGCCACTCCATCGTGGACAGCGAGGGAGCGGGGGACCTCGCCCCGGGCGACATCGCCGTGCTGGTCCGTTTCAAGGCGCTCATACCGATCCTGGAAAAGGCCCTGAAGCGGGCGGGCTTGCCGGTCTCCACCCCGGAACTGGAAGGGTTCTGGCAGGAACCCCGCGTGGCCGCCATCCTCAAAGCCGCCGAACAATTCCTGGGCATGACCCTGTCCGGCGTGGAAGACACCATAGAGATCCCGGACCACATCCTGGCCAAGGGTCCGGTGGGTTTGGCCGCCTACTTGAGCGAAACGCCGCCGTTCGATCAGTTCTTTTGGGAAAGCCGCCAGTTCAAGGAACTCAAGAAGGAGTTCGATCAGCGCGGCGGCTGGCAGGGGCTGGTCAACTGGGTATCCCTCCAGACCGAACTGGAACTGGTCCGCAAGACTGCCGAAAAGGTCCAGATCATGACCCTGCACGCCTCCAAGGGGCTGGAATTCGAAGCCGTGTTCATGCCCGCCTGCGAGGAAGGCATCCTGCCGTTCGCAGGCATGGATCTGCTCACCGCCAAAATCACCCTGACCCCGGGCCGGGGCCAGCGGTTCTCCGAAGAACGCCGGCTGATGTACGTGGGCATGACCCGGGCCCGGCGCAACCTCTATCTCAGCTACGCGGGACAGCGGCAGCTCTTCGGCAAGACCCTGGCCCTGCCGAGATCCCGCTACCTGCGGGAAATTCCCGAGAAACTCCTGACCAAATCCACCCTGGCCGCCAAAAAGGTGACCAAGGAAAAGCAGCTCGGACTGCTCGACTAGAGCAGGAAGCGATACAGCCCGCGCTCGTAGACCCAGCAGACATTGCGGGCCGCTTTGCGCGGCAGTCCAAATCGGCGCAACCGGCAGAAGACATGCAGGGGGTTGAACCTATGTTGGCAATATTCGCGAAATGTGGTCATATGCGATACCTCGGCAAATCGTTCTTCGTCCAAAAAGATTGAGCAATAACCATGCCCCGGGAACCGAAACCAACGAAACCGGCGTGTTGCCCGTCCGCACCCGGCCGACACCGGGAAAATGACGCGCTTTCCGCGCCTCTGTCCGTGCGCCGGGTGGAGGAAAAATGGAAGGTGCGCTTTCCCTTCCCCCTGGCCGCGCCCTCGGCGGTCCTGCGCGCGGGCCTGGCCGAGAACAGCGCTTTCCTGGCCTGCCGCTTCCCGGAAATCGCCATCCTTTTTTTCGAAACCGAGGCCTGCCTGGCCTACACCGACGAGGATCTGCCCCCGCACCTCGCGGACCTGCCCTGCTCCTGGCACGCGCACATGCCGCTGGACCTGCCCTGGCGGGCGGGATTCGAAACGGCCTGGCGGAAGATCGACGGGCTGCTGGACAAACTCGCCCCGGTCTCGCCCAAAGCCTACGTTCTCCATCCTCCGGACGCGCCGGACATGCTCCCGCCCCTGGCGGCCCGCCTGCGCGACAAGGGCGTGGACCCGGCCCGCGTCCTGATCGAAAACGTGAACGGATGCAGCCTGACGCCGATCTGGGACGAGATGGTCGAGGGCGGCTACTCGGCCTGCCTGGACATCGGCCACATCAGGGCCTATGACCAGCACGACATCTTGCAATTGCCCGGCCTGTGGGAGCGGGTGCGCATGCTCCACGTATACGGAGCCGAACGGGACAGGCGCCACCGGCCCCTGAGCGAGCTGGACCTTGAGGGCCAGACCCTGCTGCGGACCATGCTTGAACAGGCCTCGGACTTCACCGTGACCCTGGAACTCTTCGGCGAGGCGGAGCTGTTCGACTCCCTGGATCTCTTCGGCCGGTGGTTCGCCCGGTGGAGCGAAAAAAAATGATCACATTGGTACTCGGCGGCAACAAGTCCGGAAAATCCGACTTCGCCCTCGATTTGCTGACCCAATCCCCGGGTCCGGCCTTGTTTGTGGCCACGGGCAAGGCCCGGGACCTGGAATTTCGCGAGCAGATCCGTCAACACCGGGTCAGCCGGGGTCCTGACATCGAAGTGTCGGAAACGGCCGAGGACTTGCCTCAAACGCTTCAAAAGGCTAAATTGTCGTTTCCGGCCGTGCTGGTGGACAGCCTGGACTACTGGTTGTTCGCCTGCCGAGAGGCCGGATGTGAGCCGGAAAAAATTGAGGAATTACTGGAAGTTCTCAATAACTGGGACTCCACGGATTTGATACTCGTCTCTTGTGAGACAGGGCTTGGGCCGCTGCCTGCGGGCAGTGCGGTCCGAGCTTTCGTGCGGAGCCTCGGCGCGCTCAATCAAGCTGTCGCCGTACGGGCCGACCAGGCGTTCCTGGTGGCGGCCGGGCTGCCGTTAACCCTGAAACAGGGATAGGACGTGGCACTATTTCGACAACTTGACGAACAGGTCGATCAATTACTCGGCTTGTTCAACAAGGAAGACAACTGGCTGATCCTGATCAATGCCGACCCGGACGCTCTGGGTTCGGCCCTGGCCTTGAAACGGATGATGACCCGGCGGGTAAACGCCGCGGCCATCGCGCAGATCAACGAGATCAAGCGCCCGGACAACCTGTCCATGATCCGCTACTGCCGCATTCCCACGCAGAAGCTCATTCCGAACCTCGCGGCCCAGTACGACAAGTTCGCCCTGGTGGATTCCCAACCCCACCACAACCCGGAATTCAAGCAGTTCGACTTTTCGGTGGTCATCGACCACCACCCCATCCAGCAGGACAACCTGGTGACCGCCGATTTCGTGGACATCCGGCCCAAGTACGGCGCGGTCTGCACCATGATGACCGAGTACCTGTACAACATGAAAATTCGCCCGGCAAAATTGCTGGCCACGGCGCTCATGTACGGCATCCGCTGCGACACCAAGACCTTCGAGCGCGAGTTCATCGACGCGGACATGGCCGCCTTCAAGTACTTGAACAAGTTCGCGGACTCCAAACTGATGAACCGCATCAGCCGAAGCGAGTTCCACCTGGACTGGATGCGCTATTTCTCGCGCGCCTTCTACAACCTGCGGCGCATCGGCCACGGGCTGTTCGCCCACTGCGGCAACGTGGACAACCCGGACATCCTGGTCATCGTGGCCGACTTCTTCACCCGGGTGCACAATGTGGCCTGGGTTGTGGTCTCGGGCACGGCCGACGACAAGCTGGTGTGCATCTTCCGGGGCGACGGCCTGCGGCGGGACATGGGCACCATGGCCCAGAAAATCATGAACGGGCTCGGCTCGGCGGGCGGACACAAACAAGCCGCGCGCGCCGAGGTGGAGCTGACCGCCCTGGAGGGCGTGGACCCGGAAATCTTCATGCTCAAGCGCCTCGGGCACGGTCGCAAGTCCGCCATCAGACGCATCTAAACCCCTACCCCCCATAGCTATGTCGTTAAAAGAACGCCTCCATTTCGATAAGGACCCGGTGTACCTCATCGACGGTACCGCCCTGCTCTATCGCGCCTTCTACGCCCGCGCCGACCTATCCCGCTCGGATGGGTTCCCGACTAATGCCATCAACACGGTCATGCGCGTGCTCATGAACCTGCTCAAGGAAGAGAATCCGCGCCACGTGGGCTTTCTCATGGATGGCAAGGGCCCGACCTTCCGCAACGAATTGTACGATAAGTACAAGGCCAACCGACCGTCCATGCCCGAGCCTCTGGTGGAGCAGGTGGAGCCGGTGCGCCGGGGCGTGGAGCTGCTGGGCATCAAGCTGCTGGTTTCCGAGGGCGTGGAGGCGGACGACTGCATCTGCTCCCTGGCGGCCCGCTACAAGGCGGACCGGCCCGTGATCATCCTGGCCTCGGACAAGGACATCAAGCAGTGCCTGGACGATCAGGTGGTCATGGTCAGCCAGATGGGCCGCAAGGAGACCATCCACACCCTCGCTTCCTTTCGCGAGGCCGAGGGCATGGAGCCCGCCACCTGGCCGGACTTCCAGGCGGTCATCGGCGACTCGGCGGACAACATCCCGGGCATCCCCGGCATCGGCCCGGTGACCGCGCGCAAGATATTCGCCGCCACCGGCCCCACTCTGGAGGCCTTGCGCGACAATCTGGACGCCCTGCCCGACAAGCTGCGCGCCAAGGTCGAGCCCGAGCTGGATCAGGTCTTCACCTACCGCGAACTGACCCGCATGCAGACCGACTGCTGCGAACAGGATGTGGACTTTTTCCGGCTGCAATCGCCGGACCTGTCCGCCCTGAACGGCTATTTCGAAGAATACGAGCTGCACGGATTGCAACGGCTCCTGCCTAGGGATACGGGCGGCGCGGCCAAGGCCCCGCTGGCCGAAACCGTCAAGAAGGCGGCCAAATCCGCCCCCAAGGACGGCATGCTTTCCCTGTTCGGCGACGCCCCGGCCGCCCCGGTTGCGGACACCCCCGAGGAACCGCTGGAGGTGAACGTGGCCGCGACCGTGGACGAATTGCCGGACCTGGGCGGCGAGGATGTGGGGCTGACCTTCGAGGACGACGCCTTTTTCCTGGGCGTGAACGGTCGGGAGTACCGTTACGCGGGCCCAGCCGAAGAACTGGTGCGCAAGATCGGGCACGCCTCGGTCATCGCCACGCCGAGCGTGCAGGATCTGCTGCGTGCGGCCCCGGCGTGGGGCTACGTGCTGTCGAGCCAGTGGTTCGACCTCAGCCTGGCCGCCTACCTGCTCGACCCCGAAGCGCGCAACTACACCTGGGCGCGGCTCAGGCAATCCCTGTTCCAGGACGGCCGCCCGGAGTTCGCGGACGCCGCGCGCGGGCTGCATCCTCATTCCCAGGGACTGGCCGCCCTGGCCTACATGACGGGCATCCGGGGACAGGTGGAAGGCGCACATCTGAATACGCTCATGCGCGAACTGGAAATTCCGCTCATCCCGGTGCTGGTGTCCATGGAACGAGCGGGCATCTCCATCGACAACGCGGCCTTCCAGGCATTCTTGGACGACGTCAGCAAGCAGTTGGACGGACTGACCCGGTCGATCCTCGGCTTTGCGGACGAGGAATTCAACATCCGGTCGAGCCAACAACTCGCCGTGGTCCTGTTCGACAAGCTCGGGATCAAGGCGGGCTCCAAGACCTCCACGGGGCTGCGTTCCACGGCCAACCAGGTGCTCGAAAAAATCCGCGACCAACATCCCATCGTGGACGCGGTGCTGGAATTCCGCATGCTCGAAAAGCTGCGCTCCACCTATCTGGAGCCGCTGCCCAAGATGGTCGGCCCGGACGGCCGCCTGCACACCCATTTCAACCAATTGTCCACGGCCACAGGCAGACTGTCCAGCTCGCAACCCAACTTGCAGAACATCCCCATCCGGGGCGTACACGGCCCGAGGATGCGCGCCTGCTTCAACGCGGCGGACGGCAACCTGCTGGCCGCGGCGGACTACTCGCAGGTCGAATTACGCGTCCTGGCCCATTTCTCCAAGGACCCGGCGTTGATCGACGCCTTCAAGCACGGCGAGGACATCCACGCGCGCACGGCGGCGCTGATCCACGACAAGGACATCGCGGCGGTCACGCCCGACGAGCGGCGCGGGGCCAAGACCATCAACTTCGGCCTGATCTACGGCATGGGCGTGCAGAAACTGGCCCGCGAGCTTCAGATCAAGCAGACCGAGGCCCAGGATTTCACGGAGAAATACTTCGAAAAGATGGCCACCCTGAAGGCGTACTACGACACCATCGTCAAGGACGCCGAGACCCACGGCTTCGTGACCACCCTGGCCGGACGCCGCCGCCTGCTGCCCGAACTCCACTCGCGCAACAACCAGCTCGCGGCCCAGGCCCGCCGCCAGGCCATCAACACGGTCATCCAGGGCTCGGCCGCCGACATCATCAAAATGGCCATGGTCCAGGCCCACAAGGACAAACAGCTCAAGGAACTCGAAGCCCAGCTCATCCTCCAGGTCCACGATGAACTCATCATCGAAGCCCCGTCCGCCAACATAGAAAAGGCGGGCGCCCGCCTACTGGAAATCATGCAGACCGTCGCCAAACTGGACGTCCCGCTGAAAGTGGATATGGGCGTTGGGAAAAATTGGGCGGAGGCGCATTAGGCTTGTAGCCTTCATTTATTTGTACCTGATCAAAATAGCAACTTTTTAAACAAATCGCTCATATATGCATCAACTTGGTCTTTGCCATTTGTATTCCATTTCATATGCAGCATATTGCAAATATCATTATCGTCCAGCACAATTACGAACCCCCTTCTGTCATTTATAATATCTTTGCATCGTTGCTCACAGAGATTTTTATCTCCCTTATTTCTACAAATGAGGATTCCAAACTGACCTCTTTTATCACTAAATCTGCCTGTTAGTTGATCAAACTCTGGGTTACGCATATCAGAATTATAGTTTTTGCATTCAAATAAAATATACGGGCAGAATATGTTATGCATCGATATCAATTTTTTAAAAAAGCCATGATCACAACTATTATCATACGAAATATCTATTCTTTTTCTTCCATCGTGGATTGGGGCCTCTTTTTTCGGATTCATTAAGTCTGGAGAAAAAATAGCATTTAGAGCGCCAACAATTGTATTGTGAAACACATCCGCCTGCTCCCTGCCTGGAGCTATTCCACGAATTTGTGTAATGATATCTTCATAAAATATCGGCCTAGGGCTTTTCTGCTTTGACTCAATCCCCTCTGCAGACAGAAAACAATCATCCGCCTTAGCCTGTTGCTTATACTGCTCCATTGTTTCAGGCTTTCTTTGAGCAAATTCAGCGATGAAGTCCTTCGTCTGCGGATAATGCTCCCTCAGTGTCTTTTTATACACCTTCCGCTTCTCACCTTTCTTAGTTTTCAAAACTGTGACCAACGAGGTATTGGCTGACAAGTTTTCTGCCTGCAGAAAGTTTAGAACAAAGTGGTTATAATATTTTTGATGGTTTATAATTGATCGATATCGAACGATGTTGCGAGGAACTAGTATTATTTTAGAATCTCCATAAACCGGTAAGTATGAAAAAGAATTAAACCATCTAGCGTTCTCAGGGTCCCAACACATGCCAGCTTGAACTTTATGTGTTGTCACCCCCCATAATTCACATTGATTATGTGTATATTCAATTAATTTATGCCTAATAATATTAATTGTCATATCCGATATCCTGTCAGAACTAACGCCCTCTATCATCAGTTCGCAGTCTGAGATATCTTGTAATTGCCCAGTCTTAGCAGCTTTACTATTTAGTATACTATTCATCAAGCTGCTAGCATACCCAGTTCCGATACCACTCCCACGTGGGGAACCTTTCGATAGTCCCAATCGTGTACTATTAGGCTCACGAAAATGAATCAATATAGACTTTGCTTCTTCAAAACTACCAGAACTGATTAATTTTACTAACGTTGAAAAAAAATCAACTATAATCTCATTACAATCAGAGTACCATTCTCCTGGATATATACTAATCGCATAAGGGTCCACGAAAAGCGGCATATCACGATCTAGTTCTATGTCTACAAAATCTAATTCAGCTTGCGATTTATCAATTTTGAAATATTCAGAAAAACGGGGGCTCATGAGGACTCCTTTATTTTCTTTTTTACATACAACATCGCATAGCCAATTACAATATTGATAAACAATATCCGTCCCAGCCATCTCCTCGTCGGCCCTAGAAGCTGACGGAGCGGCGGAGCGGCTCTTCGATCCTCGGAGGGAGCGGAGCGAGCGACTGGATCGGGAGCGGAGCCGGTCCGATCAGATTCTTGGGCTGGCGAGGAAGGCGGCCGCATACCGCCCGGCCCTTTTCTTTGGTTCTTTCTTTTGGGCCAGCAAAAGAAAGAACCCCGCCGGGAGGGCATGGAAGCTGAGGCGGCGCAGCCGCCTCACTGGCTTTCGCGCCGAAGGCGCCGCCTTTCGTTAGACGAGGGCTAAACTAGCGGGTATGGCACTGCGGACAACAGTGCTTACAGCCATCTACCTCGTTATAATAGTTTGATGCGGCTCTGACTGCGCCATGGCAGGACGGATGCTCTCCGAGGTCTTGCCTGTTCTCGGAATCGGGCAACCATGCACAAGTCATCTCATGCACTTCATGCTCACCTGTGTTTTGAGCTCTTCTGTTCACACAATATCTCGGCATAAGAACCTCCTAAACAATTTTTGGAACCTCATACCATTTTTTAAATAAAAAATCTATGCTACTATAAACGAGATGACTTCTCTTGAAATTCCAATAAAAAAAGCCCCGCTTTGCGGGGCCTTCCTTTATTCTTCTCTCTTCTCTCCCGCCTTTCAAAAAAGGCAGCCCCAAACAACCGCTATTGCCTGGCCCCATACTTCGCCAAAATAGCCTTAATACGCCCCTCGGCACGCATCTGCTTGATGACCGAATTGAATTCAGGCAGCCGACCCGCATAAGCGCTGTCCCGATTGACAAGCAGATGGAAAGGCATGGCGTCCAGGGAAACATCCGTCTCCACGATGCGGTTCGCCACCCCGCCCTCGCGGATGAGCGGCCACGCGGCCATGGGCCATTCGATGGCGATGTCGCCCCGGTGGTTGGCCAGCATGAGCCAGACGTTCTTGAGCAGCGGGGACTCGTAGATCTTGATCCCCCGCGAACGGATGTATTTATCGTTCCAGCCGTTGCCATGGTAGGTGATCACCACTAGGCCCATGCGGTAGATGTCGTCGATGGATCGAATGTTGCGGATCGCCGCCAGACGGGGATGATCCGAAGTGGTGAATACCTTGAGTTGCTTGAGATAAAAGGGATCGGCGTGGGTGGCCGCGTAGACCAGCCGCTCGGCCGTGGGCACGGTGATCATGGCATCGGCTTCGCCGGATTGGACCAGGACCTGGCAACGGCTCCACGGGTAGGCCCGCCACATGGACTCGATACCCATGCGGCCCAGGGCCTCATGGACGATATCATAGAAGAAGCCGGTCATCTCCTGCCCGCCGTCCCGCGTAAAAAACGGCCAGTAATCAGGATACACCACGCGAAGAGGCCCGGCCGCAAAAGCAGCCGAAGGGGCCAGGAGCACGACCGCCAGGCAACAGCCAAGCAAGAATCGCCCGCCCCAACCGAACAATCTTCGCAACATAGAGTGCAACATGCTGCAACAATAGCAGATTCTTTTCTTCCGTCAACCAGATAGAGTATGCCGAGAGAGAAAAGAGCATTATAATAGTAAAAAGCCGCCCAAAGGCGGCTTTTTACTATAGCAGTCGATACAAGATAGTCTATTTTTCTTTCTTGTTGGCTATGCCTTCCCGCCGCAGGAATCGGCCAATCCAGGAACCCGCGCCCTGGATGGCGGTGTACAGGGAGGGAACCACAAGCACGCCGAGGAGCGTGGCCGCGATCATGCCGCCGAAGACCGAGGTGCCCAGCGCGTGACGGCTGGCCGACCCCGCGCCCGAGGCCCGAACCAGCGGGATGACGCCCAGGATGAAGGCGAACGAGGTCATCAGGATGGGCCGGAAACGCAAAGCCGCCGCAGCCTTGGCCGCCTCCAGGATGGACATGCCCGCGTCGTGTTTATCCTTGGCGTATTCCACGATCATGATCGCGTTCTTGGCGGCCAGGCCGATGAGCATAATCAGCCCGACTTGGGCATAGACGTTGTTATCCAGCCCGCGCAACCACTGGGCCGACATGCCGCCGAAGATGCCCAGCGGGACGCAGAGGATGACCGCGAACGGCGTGGTCCAGCTCTCGTACTGCGCGGCCAGGACCAGGAAGACCATGACGATGGCCAGGACGAAGATCAGCCCGGTCTGGCCCCCGGCGTACTTCTCCTGGTAGGCGATGGCCGTCCAGTCGAAGCCGTAGCCGTCGGGCAGGTTCTGCCGGGCGACTTCCTCCATGGCGTCCATGGTCTGGCCGGAGCTGTATCCGGCCGGGGTCGCCGCATTGATCTCCACCGTGCGGAAGACGTTGTAACGCTGAATATATTCCGGCCCGGTGATGCGCTTGGCATGGCTCAGGGTGGACAAGGGGACCATCTGGCCGGAATTGGAGCGCATATAGAACCTGTTCAGGTCCTCAAGCCGGGTGCGGAACTGGGATTCGGCCTGGGCCATGACCCGGTAGGTGCGCCCGTACTTGTTGAAGTCGTTGATGTAGTAGCCGCCGAGATAGGTTTGCAGCGTCTTGAACACATCCGACATGGGCACGCCGAGCTTCTTGACCTTGTCGCGGTCGATCTCCACGAAGTACTGCGGCACACTGTCGCTGAAGGTGGTGAACAGGTTGGCTATCTCCGGGCGCTTGGAGGCTTCGGCGATGTACTGCCTGGTCACGGAGGCCAGCTCGCCCACGGTATTCCCGGAGCGGTCCTGAAGCTCGAACTGAAGCCCGCCGGTTGAGGACAGGCCGGGAATGGGCGGCGGCGAAAAGGCCATGACCACCGCTTCCTGGATGGACCAGAAGGTCTTCTGCGCCTTGCCCATGATGGACTTGAGCGACAGTTCCGGCGTGGTCCGCTCGGACCAGTCGTCCAGGACCACGAAGATCGCCGAGGTGTACGAGGAGTACGCCCCGGTCAGGAGGTTGAACCCGCCGAGCACCACGTAGTTGTGCACGCCCGGAGCGGTCTTGAGGTAGTCCTCGATCTTGTGCATGACCACATCGGAACGCTCCAGGGACGCGCCCTCGGGCAGGGAAGCATTGATAATGAAATACCCCTGGTCCTCGTCCGGCACGAAGCTGGACGGCAAGGAGGCGAACAGCCCGCCGCACGCGCCCACAAGCACGGCCACCACGAGCACGCCCAGGAAGGCGCGCCGAACCATGGCCGCCACGGCCGCATTGTACCGCTTGGTGGCCCAGTCGAACATGGAGTTGAACCTGTCGAAGAACCAGCCGAGCGGCCCGCGGATGGGCTTGTACGGCCGCAGGATCAGGGCCGACAGGGCCGGGGACAGGGTCAGGGCGTTGATGGACGAGATGGCCACGGACACGGACAGGGTCAGGGCGAACTGCTTGTACAACTGCCCGGTGATGCCGCCCATGAAGCCCACGGGGACGAACACCGCGATAAGCACCAGCGTGCTGGCGATGACCGGGCCGGTGACCTCGCTCATGGCCTTCTTGGTGGCCTCCTTGGGGGTCATGCCCTCCTCGTCGATATTACGCTGGGTCGCCTCCACCACCACGATGGCGTCGTCAACCACGATGCCGATGGCCAGAACCAAGCCGAACAGGGTCAGGGTGTTGATGGAGAACCCGAGCACGGGGAACAGCGCGAAGGTTCCGATCAGGGAGACCGGCACGCAGACCATGGGAATGACGGTCGTGCGCCAGTTCTGCAAGAACACGAAAACCACCAGGAAGACGAGGATCAGCGCCTCGTACAAGGTCTCCATGACCTCGTCGATGGACGAATTCACGAACCGGGTGGTGTCGTAGGGGATGGAATAATGGACGCCCTCCGGGAAATACCGGGACAGGTCCTCCATGGTCGCCCGCACCTGCTTGGCCACGTCCAGGGCGTTGGACCCGGGCAGCTGGTAGATGAGCATGGAGGCGTTGGGCTGGCCGTTCAGCCGCGCGAACGTGAAATAATTCTTGGCCCCGAGCTCCACCCGGGCCACATCCTTGATGCGCACGGTGGAACCGTCGGCCTCGGCCTTGAGGATGATGTTGCCGAATTCGTCGGGATCGCCCAGCCGCCCCTTGACGCGCAGGGTCATCTGGAACTGCTGGTCCTTGGGTGTGGGCGGCATGCCGATCTGTCCAGCCGGAGCCTGGGTGTTCTGCTCCTCCACGGCATTGATCACGTCGCTGACCGTCAGATTGTAGGAGGCCAGCCTGTCCGGATCGAGCCACAGCCGCATGCCGTAGTCCAAATCGCCGAACATGTTCACATCGCCGACGCCATTGATGCGCCGAAGGGCATCATAGAGATTGATCTTGCCGTAGTTGTTCAGGAACAGGGTGTCGTACTCGGGCTTGTCCGAGGTCAGGGAGACGATAAGCACGAACTCCGGCGATTGCTTGCGCACGGAAATACCGGTGTTGCGGACGTCCTGGGGCAACTGAGGCGCGGCCAGATTGACGCGGTTCTGCACGTCCACGGTGGCCAGCTCCAGGTCGCGGCCCAGTTCGAAGGTCACGGTCAGGTTCATGGAGCCGTCGTTGGCCGAGATGGACTTCATGTACATCATGTCCTGAGCCCCGTTGACCTGTTCCTCGATGGGCGCGGCCACGGACTGCTCCACGGTCTCGGCGTCGGCTCCGGTGTAGGAGGCCTGGACGCTGACCGAAGGCGGCGAGATCTGCGGATACTGGGCGATGGGCAGGGCGAACAGAGAAAGCACGCCCACCAGCAGGATGATGATGGCCATCACCGAGGCGAAGATGGGGCGGTCGATGAAGAAACGGACGAACATGGGCTACTCCGCCCCGGTCTTCGCGTTGTCGGAACCGCTCTGCCCTTCGTCGGGCACGGGCGCGGCCGCGTTTCCGTCACCGTCCTGGGCCGCGGGCTGTGTCTGTTCGCCGTCCTGGGCCGCAGGCTGTGCCTGCTCGCCGGAATCCATGGGAACCACCATCGGCTTGATCTTCATGCCCGGCTTGACCCGGTTGATGCCCTCGGACAAAAGCATGTCCCCGGCTTTGACGCCCTCGGTCACCACGGCCAGATTTATGGACTCGGTGCCGAGCTTGACCGGCTGGTTCCGGATGGTCCCGTCGGCGTCCACCAGGTACACGGACTTCATGCCCTGAACGTCCATGATCGCGCGCGCAGGAATGACCACCGCGTTCTCGTGGTTGGCGACGCGCACGCGGACCTTGGCATACTGGCCGGGCTTGAGCAGGTTCCCGGGATTGGGGAAGAGCACCCGGATGCCCAAAGTTCCGGTCTGCGGGTCCACGGTCGGGTTGATCATGTCGTAGCTGCCCGGCTGACTGTACTCGCCGCCGTCGGCCAGGATCAGCCGAATGGGCCGGTCACCGGACTCGCGAGCCTTCTTGTCGCGCATGGCCCGGATGTAGTCGCCCTCGCTGACGTTGAAACTGACGTAAACCGGATCCATGGTGGAAATGGTCGCCAGCAGGGTGTTCTCGCCCTGGCCCACCAGGTTGCCGACGTCCACCTGGACGCGGCCGATGACGCCGTCGATCGGCGAATAGATCTTGGTGTAGCCGAGCTGGATACGGGCGTTCTCGACCTTGGCCTTGTTGTCGGCCAACTGGGCTTTGTAGGTGGCCGCCTGGGTCTGGTAGCTTTCGAACTCGTCGCGGCTGACCACACCCTCGTCAAAAAGCTTCTTGAAACGCTTCAGGTCCTTGGCGGCCTTGTTGTAGAGGGCCTGATTGTATTCCAGGCCGGACTGGGCCTGCTTCAGGTCCTCTTGGAAAGGCTTGGGGTCGATGACGAAGAGCAGATCGCCCTTCTTCACGCTCCGGCCCTCCTCGAAATTTTTCTCGATCAAGAAACCGGCCACCCGCGCCCGGACCTCCACGGTCTCGTGGGCACTGATCTGACCGACCCATTCGCCCCAACTGGGCACATCGCGGACTTCGGCCTTGACGACCTTCATGGGCACCGGGTCCTGCTCGATTGCCTGCTCGGCCTTTTTCTTATCGCTACCGGAGCAACCCGCCAGGGCCAAGGAAAAGAGCAATGCGACACAGCCGACCGTCACGGAACGCAAAACAGAGTTCACCATCTCGAAAACCTTGCGTTGTGTTGTTGTAAAAAAGTCCCTCACCATCGGATACAATCGCCGCCACCTTACCGGCATCGCCCGAGTATGTACATTAGTTATTTCACATAATGCGTATAGTTGCGTCAACTCGCCGGAACCAAACCCCCGCTCTTCGTATTGACTACGGTCCGGCCAGACCGTACTTATCGGCCAGTGACAACCGCATTCAATCAGCACGGAGAGGAAAATGGGCGAGAACACCTGCAAAGAAAACCCCATGAAGGGCATCCCCCTAGGCATCAATTTCACCACCTTCATCTATTCTCTATCGTCCTCGGCCCTGGTCGCCCTGGGCGAGGCGGCCGACCCGGGCACGGGCAAGGTCCAGTTCAACAAAGAACTGGCCAAGCACACCATCGACGTGCTCGGCATGCTCAAGCAGAAATTCGACAACGGCCTGGAAGAAGACGAAAAAAAACTTCTGTGCGAGATCGTGTACAATCTGCGGATGGCCTACGTTAACAAGACAAAATAGCGGGAAAAGCAATGTCTCAGATCATCAAGGCCGGGCTGGTGGGCGTCACCGGCTACACCGGCATGGAACTGGCCCGGCTCATGGTTCACCACTCCTCCATGGAGCTGGTCCGGGCCACTTCCCGGTCCGAAGCGGGCAAGAAACTCGCCGACGTCTATCCCTTCCTCAACCGGCTGCCGCTGGGCGAACTGGTCATCACCCAACCCGACGCCGCCGACCTGGCCGAGGAATGCGACGTGGTCTTCCTGGCCGTGCCGCACAAGACCGCCATGGAAATCGCGGCCGAACTGCTCGAAGCGGGGGTCAAGGTCGTGGACCTGTCCGCCGATTTCCGCATCAACGACAAGGCCGTCTACGAGGCCTGGTACCAAGTCGAGCACACCCGCGCCGACCTGCTCGGCGAAGCGGTCTACGGTCTGCCCGAGCTGTATCTGGACAAAATCATGGGCGCGCGGCTCATCGCCAATCCCGGCTGCTATCCGACTTCCGCCATTCTCGGCCTGGCTCCGGCCCTTTCCGCCGGACTGGTGGAGACGGACGGCATCGTCATCGACGCCAAGTCCGGGGCCTCGGGCGCGGGCCGGGGAGCCAAGGTCCCCAACCTGTTCTGCGAGGTGGCCGACTCGTTCCGGGCCTACAGCCTGCCCACTCACCGGCATACCCCGGAGATCGAACAGGAAATTTCCAAGCTGGCCGGGACCGGGATCACGGTCTCGTTCAACACCCACCTGCTGCCCATCGACCGGGGCATCCTGTCCACCATCTACACCCGGCTCAAGGACGAGACGTCCCTGGACGCGGTGCACGCGATCTACGCCGACTTTTACTCCGACAAGCCACTGGTGCGCGTGCTGCCCAAGGGACAGCTGCCCGAGACCCGGTTCGTGCGCGGCACGGTCTTCTGCGACATCGGGCTGGTCGTCGATCCGCGCACGGGGCGGCTGATCATCCTGTCCGCCATCGACAATCTCTGCCGGGGCGCGTCCGGCCAGGCGCTGATGAACGCCAACCTCATCTGCGGTCTGGACATAGACGAGGGGCTGCCCATGGCCCCCATGATGCCCTAGCGCCCCGCCACTGCCGAGTAAAATCAAAGGCCGTCGTCAAGACGGCCTTTCCTTTTTCCCGACAGTGGTTATATTGATGGAAGAAATTTTTCACCCCGATTTCCAATCCGGAGGATATCCATATGGAATTCAATGAAATTCTTGAAAAGCGACGCGCCATCAATTTCTTTGACCCCTCCCGGGACGTGCCCGAGGACCTGCTGCGCACCGTATTGGCCGAGGCGGGCCAAGCCCCGTCCAGCTTCAACCTCCAGCCGTGGAAGGTGAAGATCGTCCGCGACCCGGAACGCAAGGCCGCCCTGCGGGCCCTGGCCTTCGACCAGCCCAAGGTGACCGAAGCCCCGGTGGTACTCATCGTCCTGGCCGACCGCGACGGCTGGAAGGAAGGCAACCCCACCTTTGAAGGCCATTTCACGCACAACATGAAGCCGGAGCAACGCGACTATCTGGTCAATTCCGCCAAGTCCCTGTACGGCGGCTCCCCGGACGCCTCCCTGGCCTTTGCCACGAAAAACGCCGGGCTGTTCGCCATGTCCTTCATGTATGCGGCCTGCGCCCATGGCCTGGATACCCACCCCATGGACGGTTTTGACCGCGAGGCGGTGCGCAAGGAATTCGACATCCCGGACAACTACTGGCTGGCCATGCTCATTGCCGTGGGCCACCGCACGCCGGACCTGGTCGTTCACCCCAAGGCCTGGCGTCAGTCCGTCGATGATATGATCTTGAAGTAAGGCGACTTCCGATAGCGGCGCATCTACACGCTTTTCCGGCCGGACCAATCCTCACGCTGATGGCGGTGCTGCGATCGCCCCGGCTGGAAGAAAACGCACCGCTCCACCTCTCTCGAACGCCTCGTGCGAACGCGGGGGGAGAGCCGTTGTCGGATGGCTGCCCACCCGAATCGCTCCCAAAAGATGAAAACCAAAGGCCGCTGACCCAGTTTTGGGTCAGCGGCCTTTTTGGGTGCCCTTCGCCGCAATGCGGCGAGAAAATAGTTAGGAAAGGATGACGATGAGAGGCCGGAGGAAGGCGCTCCTATCCCAACTTGAGGCCATTGGGGCAAGGCTGGTCGGGGACGGCGAGGACCACGCCGTCCTCGCTATAGAAGCCGGTGACCAGGCATTCGGAGCGCATGGGGCCGATCTGCTTGGGCGGGAAGTTGACCACGCCGACGACCTGTTTGCCGACCAGGTCTTCGGGGTTGTAAAGATTGGTGATCTGGGCGCTGGACTTGCGGGTGCCAACGGATTCGCCGAAATCCACAAGCAGCTTGTAGGCCGGAACACGGGCCTCGGGAAAAGGCTCCACCTTGACGATGGTGCCCACGCGCAGTTCCACTTTTTCGAAATCATTCCAGGATATGGTTTCCATGAGGAGTCTCCGTAAGTCGATGGTTTAGATGGAAGTAACATGTTTGCCGAACACAAGAAAGGGGACCCGAAGGTCCCCTCTCAGGCTATGGGAATGGAGTGTGTTGGGAACTATTTTCGCACGGCGTAGGCCGAGACGCCGCGCATCAAGGCGACCAACGCCAGAACGCCCAGGACCATGAACAGGATAAGGTGCGCCCATTCGATGGTCAGGATGTACGCCGGGTCCAGGGTAACGCCGGGCAGGTTGCGGTAGACGCGCAACAGGCCGGACAGGAGCAGGCCGCCGACCACGGCGACACGGGCCGCGCCCAGGCCGGTCAGGCGGAGCGTGCGCCCCCACCCCTTGAGCCAATTGACGGCCGCCAGGGCCGCCAGGAAAAGGAGCATGGCCCCGAGCACGTAGTGGATTTTGTGGACCAGGTAGAAATCGCCGGTCCAGGCCATGCCCGGAATGGTGGTCAGGGCGTAGCGCTTGGCCAACGGCATCTGCGTGAGCCCGGTGAAGCTCAGGGCGGCCACGAGGAAAATGAACAGCCGGGATATCCAAGCCGGATAGGGTCTAGTCTTCATGGCCGTCCTCCCCGGTGTTCAACAGCTTGGAACCCAGGCCGAGCACGCCTGCGGCAATGCCCGCCACCGGAGCGATGAACGCGGCCGTCGCCAGGTTGGTCTCATCGGCCATGACGTCCTTGACCGGTCCCATGGGCGGCCTTCCCGGACCGAGCGCCTTGGCCTTGTCCGCGGCCCGAAGCTTTTTGTCGGCACCGGGGCCGGAGTCCTTGTCGATGGCCTGGTCGATCAGCCCGAAAGGCACCGGGGAAACGTACAGGGTATTGGTCCCGCCGTTTTCCTCCAGCCCGTAGACGAACCCGTTCATCTCCTCGGCCAAAGCCTTGGCCCGGGCCACAATCTCGGCACGCGGGCCGATGGTCTGCACATTCTCCGGACAGACTGCGATACAGGCGGGCAACTCGCCCTTGTCCAAGAGCTGATAACAGCGGTCGCACTTGTACATGACCCCGTTTCCCGCCAGGCGCGGCATGAGGTGACGGTAGAGCCCCACTCCCGACTGGCGCTGGGGAATATGCCACGGACAGACGGTCCGGCATTTGGCCCCGCCCATGCACAGGTTCGGGCTGATGCGGGTCAGGCCGTTGACCTGTTTGTTGGCCGCGCCGAAGGGACACATGTTGGCGCAGGGCGGATTCTGGCAATGCATACACCGCCGGGGTATATTGATGTCAAAGGACTCGCCCCGGTACTCGACCTGGGCGTTCTGGAGGAACAACCAATTATAGGGAGTCAGCCGATCGTCCACGTCGCGCAGGTCCGACCAGTCCTCGGGTTTGGCCCGACGGGACGGCAGCATTTCCGAAAACGGCTTGACCGGCTCCGGGAACTTGTCGGCGTTGGACTCGCGGCAGGCCTCGACGCAGGCCCCGCAGCCGATACATTTGGACAGGTCGAGCAAGGTGGCCAGTTCCCCGTCCGAAGGAGCGGGCACGCGTTCCTGCGCGGCCAGAGCGGGGGCGGCCGGAACGAGCGCCCCGGCGGAGCCGACGCCCAACGCCTTGAGGAATCCGCGTCGACTGACGGTTCCCGTCCGATGTTTCTTCTCTGCCATGTAACTTCGCAACCTCTGGTTCATGCTGTTTGCGGACCGGACATCCTTCCGGCATACACAAATACCCTATAGGGGTATATCGTGAAAAGTCAACCCCGGCGACCCGGCCGATCAAAGTCCCGGCCACCGCGTGGCGCCGCCGGGCGAGAATATCGTATTTTTAATGTTAACATATTGTAATAAATGAAGTTAGCACAAAACCGTCCAACGCGGCATTTGACACCGCAACCTTTTTTATTATAGATACCCCATTCGGATTGTAAGTCCATTCTTGATCGGAAGCTTCCATCGCATGGTACGGCCTGACCTCCAAGGGCCGACCGGAACCAGGCCAGACGACCGAATTTCCTTCGAAACCCGACACTGGCCGGGAGGCTTGACGTATGACTCCCAGAGGTAACGAGATGCTCAAAGACGACAAATGCGCCTGCGGCAAGACCGCCAAACTCATCATCGACGACCAGACCTATGAACTGCCGATACTCGTCGGCACCGAACACGAACACGCCATCGACATCACCAGCCTGCGAAACACGACCGGGTTCATTACCTATGATCCTGGCTACGCAAACACCGGCTCGTGCAAGAGCGACATCACCTTCGTGGACGGCGAAAAAGGCATCCTGCGCTACCGGGGCTACCCCATCGAGGACTTGGCGGCCCACGGCACTTTCATCGAGACCGCCTATCTGCTCATTTTCGGCGAGCTGCCCACCCGGGCGCAACGCCACCAGTTCCGCGACCTGCTGAGCGAGCAGGAGCTGCTCCACGAGGGCCTCCGGCACCATTTCGAGGGCTTCCCGTCCACCGGCCACCCCATGGCGATCTTATCCGCCGTGATCAACGCCCTGGGCTGCTACCACCCGGACCTGTTGGAGATCACTTCCAAGCAGGACTTCCTGCGGGCCGCGGCCAAGATCATCTCCAAGGTCCGGACCATCGCGGCCTGGTCCTACCGCAAGGCCCAGGGGCTGCCGTTCATGTACCCGGATCCGAAGCTCTCCTACTGCCGGAACTTCCTGCACATGATGCACTCCATCCCGCACCGCCACTACGACCCCACGGACGCCCAGGTCCGGGCCCTGACCCTGTTCTTCCTGCTCCACGCCGACCATGAGCAAAATTGCTCCTGCTCCACCGTGCGCATGGTGCAGAGCACCGAGGCCAACCTGTTCGCCTCGGTCTCGGCGGGCATCTGCGCCCTGTGGGGGCGGCTCCACGGGGGAGCCAACGCGGGCGTCATCGAAATGCTTGAAAGCATCCACGCGGGCGGCTCGTCCATCCCCGAGTACATCGACAAGGTCAAGAAGAAGGAATGCAAGCTCATGGGCTTCGGCCACCGCATCTACAAATCCTTCGACCCCAGGGCCAAGATCCTGCGCAACGCGGCCCACGAGATGCTCGAATCCACGGGCAACGACGACCCGCTGCTCGACATCGCCCTGGAATTGGCCGAAGCGGCCCTGAACGACGACTACTTCATCGAACGCAAGCTCTACCCCAATGTGGATTTCTACTCCGGCATCATCCTGCGCGCCCTGAATATCCCGGTGAACATGTTCACGGTAATGTTCGCCATCGGCCGCATGCCCGGTTGGATCGCCCACTGGTACGAGGCCTATGCGGACGGCACCACCAAGATCCACCGGCCGCGCCAGATCTACACCGGCCGCGAGCCCCGGGTCTACGTGCCCCTGGATTCCAGGCTCTAACTGACAGAATCGGAGGCCCCGCCCAGGGGCCTCCGCTCCTTGCCCCCACCGGAAACCCGCCCCCCCGATGCACATCGAAAAAAGAATCGAAAAGATCGCCTGCCTCGCCTCCGACACGCCCAAGGCACGGGCCGGGCTCAAACTGCTGTCCGAACGCTACGACCTGGTCCCGACGGACGAGGCCGACGCCCTGGTGGCGCTGGGTGGCGACGGATTTCTGCTCCAGACCGTACACGAGCACCGGGCTACGGGTATACCCATCTACGGCATGAACCGGGGGACCATCGGCTTCCTGCTCAACCGCTTCGAAGCCGACGGGCTCATCGAACGGCTCAACATGGCTCACCGGCTGGTCCTCAACCCCCTGGTCATGACCGCCGAAACCGTGACCGGGCAGACCTATTCGGCCCTGGCCTTCAACGAGGTGGCCCTGCACCGCTATTCCCAACAATCGGCCAACATCCGGGTGCGCATTAACGAACGCGAACGGCTGAAACGGCTCATCTGCGACGGCATCATGGTCGCTACCCCCGCGGGCAGCACGGCCTACAACCTGTCGGCCCACGGCCCGATCATCCCGCTCGGGTCCAACGTCCTGGCCCTGACCCCGGTCAGCCCGTTCCGTCCCCGGCGCTGGAACGGCGCGCTCCTGCCCCATTCCGCCGTGGTGGAGTTCACCATCCTCGACCCAAAACACAGGCCCGTGGGCGCGGCCGCCGACTCCTTCGAGGTCCGCGACGTGCGGAAAGTATGCGTCGTCGAGGACCACTCCCGCCCCGCCCTGGTCCTGTTCGACCACGACCACTCCCTGGAGGAGCGCATCTTCAACGAACAGTTCGTCCATTGACCGGGGGGGCTCCCACCGCCGTATTGTACAACTGGGCAAATACGGTATAGTATTCCCCGCAACGAACGAATTTCCCATTCCGGCCCCTGCAACAAGTCATCAATGGCCGGAATCCACATCACACAGTAGGTACTAATGGAAAACGACACACTGCATCCCGAAAACGGGAGCGACACACCGGAAAACGGCCCCGCCCCGATCACCTTCGAAACCTTGCCCGAAAAACTGCGGCAGGCCTGCGACCGCGCCGGATGGGACAAGCTCATGCCCGTCCAGGAACGCGCCATCCCCCTCCTCCTCGCCAATCAGGACGTCATGGTCCAAGCCCGGACCGGTTCCGGCAAGACCGGCGCCTTTGTCCTGCCGCTCATGGAAAAACTCGATCCTTCGCGCCACACCTGCCAGGCTCTGGTCATGGTCCCCACCCGTGAGCTGGCCAAGCAGGTCGCCCAGGATGCACGCACGCTGGCCGGCGAAGACCTCAAGGTCGTGGCCGTATACGGCGGCGTGGGCTACAAGGAACAGCTCGACGCCTTCCGCGAGGGCGCGAACCTGGTGGTCGGCACCCCCGGCCGTATCCTGGACCATCTCATGCGCCGCAACCTGACGCTTGACGACCTGCGCGCGGTCATCTTCGATGAAGCCGACCGCATGCTTTCCGTGGGCTTCTACCCGGACATGGTCGAGGTCAAACGCTACCTGCCGCGCAATATCGACGGCGCGTTCATGTTTTCGGCCACCTTCCCGCCCAGCGTGCTGCGCCTGGCCGAGGAGTTCATGGTCAAGCCGGAATTTCTGAGCCTCTCCTCGGACGAGGAAAACGTCTCGGCCATCGCCCACCAGTTCGTGGAGGTCCCGGCCATGGGCAAGGAGCGCAAGCTCATCAAGCTCATCGAGCTGGAAAACCCCACCTCGGCCCTGATCTTCTGTAACACCAAGCGCAACGTCGAGTTCACCGCCGCCCTGCTCGCCCAGTTCGGATTCGATGCCGAGGGGCTGACCTCGGACCTGACCCAGAACAAACGCGAGGCGCTCATGACCCGCATCAAAGCGGGCAAGCTGCGCTTCCTGGTGGCCACGGACGTGGCCGCGCGCGGCATCGACATCCCGGAGCTGTCGCACGTGTTCATGATGGAACCGCCCGAGGACCCGGAGTCCTACGTGCACCGTGCGGGCCGCACCGGTCGTGCCGGAGCCACGGGCACGGCCATCACCCTGGTGGACGTCATCCAGCGCATCGAGCTGGACCGCATCGCCGCCCGGTTCAAGATCCATTTCGAGGAGATCAAGGACCCCACCGACGACGATGTGACCGCCATCATCGGGGAACGGCTGACCGCCATGCTGGAAAAGAAATTCCGCAAGCTGACCAACCTGCAAAGGGAACGGGTCTCCCGCTTCCTGCCCGTGGCCAAGAACTACGCCGAGCATGAAGATTCCCTGGCCCTGCTGGCCATGCTTCTGGATGAATTGTACCAGCCCACCCTGCACGGCAAGCCCGCAGAACCCGGCGTCACGTCCGGCGTAGCATCCGAATCCCAGCGCGAACGGCCCGCCCGCAATCGCGGCGGCCGCAATCGCTCATCCGACGGCCCGTCCGACGAGCGGAGACAAACCCGCCCCGCCCGGCAGGAAGCGCCTGCCGAACGGCGTCCGCCCCGTCCCGCTCCGAGCGAAGCGCCCGCCGAGCCCCGCAAGGCCAGCCCCGCACAGGATGCGGCACCTGCCAAGCCCCGCAAGGCCGCGCCCGCACCGGCGGAGACGCCCGCCGAACCGCAACCGGCCAAGGAACGGCCCCAAAGCACCGAGGAACCGTCCCGGGCAGCCAAGGAGCAATCCCGCCCGCCCCGTTCCCGGAGCAAACGCCCGGCCCGGCCCAAAGAAGACGGCCCCGATGAAGAGCGGCTGTCTCAGCCCGAACGCGAGACCGCGCCGTCCGACGGCGAAGACGATTCCAAGGCCAAGGTCAAGCGCCGCCGGCGCAGAAGGCGCCGCAAGCCCTCGGGCAATTAGTCCGTGGGCCGAACCCTGATCCTCGGCCTGGCCGCCGGCTATCACTATGGCGATGTTCGCCCGTTTCTCGTCTCCCTCGACAGGGCGGCGTATGCGGGCGATCTCGTTTTGTTCGTCTCCGAAACCACCCGCGGAACGGAGCGCATGCGCGCCCACGGGGCCCGGCTCCTGCCCATGGTCCGGCGCCCCGGCCTGGAAGCGGTGCCATGCAATGCCCTGCGCTACTTCCTGTACCTGGATTTCCTGAAGAGCGAAGCCGCGGACTGGGACCGCATCCTGATCAGCGACGTGCGCGACGTGGTCTTCCAGCGCGATCCCTTCGCCTTCCCCTGGCCCGACGGCCTCTGCTGCACCCTGGAGGACCCTTCGGCCACCGTGGGGTCCTGCCCCTTCAACAGCCGCTGGGTCCGCGCACACCTGGGCGAAGACGCCCTGCAGGCCATCGCGGACCGGCCCGTGTCCTGTTCCGGGACCACGGTGGGCGACCAGGCCTCCATGCTCGCCTATCTCGAAGCCATGACCGGGCGGCTCCTGCCCCCCTCCGCGGGCGAATGCATGGCGGGCTACGACCAGGGCGTGCACAACCACCTGATCCACACCGGCGCGTTGGACGGGCCGACCCTGTTCGACAACGCGGGCCCGATCCTGACCCTGGCCCAGACTCGTGGCGAACCAACGGTCAACGGGCGCGGCGAAGTCTTGAACCGGGCCGGGCGCACGGCCCACCTGCTCCATCAATACGACCGCAAGCCGCTGTTGTTCAAAATGATCCGGGAACGGTTCGCCTGATCCGGTTGGCCGTTATTCGTCGAAAACGTCGTCTCCGACGTTGGCCTTGATCTCGCGCATGGCGTCGAGATTATCGAGAAAGAGGTCCGTCAGGCGGGGATCGAAATGGCGGCCCCGTTCGTCGCGGATGTACCCGCATGCCTTTTCTTCAGGCCAGGGAGCCTTGTAGGGACGCCTGGAGGTCAGGGCGTCGAACACGTCGGCCAGGGCCACGATACGCCCTTCGAGCGGGATATCCTCCCCCGTGAGCCCCTCGGGATAGCCCGAGCCGTCCCACCGCTCATGGTGGCTCAGGGCGATGCGCCGGGCCATGATCATGAGCCGATTGTCCTGCTCCCCGATGATCTTGGCCCCGATGGTCGTGTGGGTCTTCATTATCTCCCACTCGTCCGGGTCGAGCTTGCCGGGCTTGGTCAGGATGTGGTCGGGGATGCCGATCTTGCCCACGTCGTGCATGGGCGCCGCGCTGTGAATAAGGTCCGTTGCTTCCTCGTCCAGCCCGGCGGCCCGGGCCAACACCCGGCAGTAGCCGCTCATGCGGACGATGTGCAGGCCGGTCTCGTTGTCCTTGTACTCGGCCGCCACGCTGAGTCTGCGGATGATTTGCAGCCGGGTCTCGTAGAGATCGCGGGAACGCTCGGCTACCTTGCGCTCCAGGGCCAGGTTCTGATTGTGCAGGGCCAGATGGGTACGTACCCGGGCCAGGACCACGGCGGGGCTGATGGGTTTGGTGATGTAGTCCACTCCGCCCGCCTCGAAACCCCGGGTTTGGTCCTCGTCCTGGTCACGGGCCGTGACGAAGATGACCGGGATATTCCTGGAACGCAGGTCCTCCTTCATCTCCCGGCAGACCGTGTAGCCGTCCATCTCGGGCATCATCACATCCAGGAGCACAATGTCGGGCGGGGTCGAGGAACGGACGACGTTCAGGGCTTCCGGGCCGTTGAGCGCGGCCAGGACACGATACTCATCCTTCAAGGTTTCCACCAGCAGGTCAAGATTCGTCGGAATGTCGTCCACAACCAGTACGGTCTGTTTTTCCCTGTCCGCCATGCGCTCCTCCGTAGGTTCCCCGGCAAGGGCTTTCCAAAATCATTCCCACCGCGCCCAGCGCGGGCAATTATAATCGATATTTCCCCTCCCCTCCCGTCCGAGCTCGGGCCAACGGCCGCCCCAGAGGTAGAGCACATCATGTCACCATGCGGGGAAATATTGGATTATAATACTTCGCACGTATACTTTTTGTTATACACAGGTCAATATAGATCAAACAAGACAAAATCCCGGACACGAGAGGCTCATGTTGAAACATTACTCCGATATTTCCCTGGCCGCCCGCAGCTTTCTGGGGACTATTTTTTTCCTGACCGGACTGGCCGCCTTGGGTCTCTATTCCCTCTACGATCAGGAGGCCGAGTCCATTGTGGACGCCCTCCAGCTGAATGAATCCATGCACAACCAGATGGTGGCGCAAAGCGTCAACCTGGACCTCAAGAACCTGTTCATCGACCTCTACCTCGTGGCCAACCACGTGGACACCAAATCATTTCTTCAATTCCGCACCAAGCATGCGCGGCAAGACCTCGAAGCCGAACTCCTTTCCCTGTGCTCCATCAGCGAAGCCTACGACCAACTGCGCATTCTGGACACCGATGGCATGGAGCTAATCCGGGTCAACTATAACAACGGGCACCCCGAGGTTGTTCCGCCGGACAAGCTCCAAAACAAGGCGAGCCGATACTATTTCCAAAACTCCCTGCCGTTGAAGAACGGCGAGATTTACATCTCCCCTTTTGACTTGAACATCGAGAACAATAAAATCGAGGTGCCCCTGAAGCCGATGATCCGGGTGTCCACGCCCGTGTACGACGACACCGGATGCCGCATCGGCATCGCCATCCTCAACTATCTGGGCCAACGGATCATCGACCGCCTGGACGACGACAAGAAGACCCAGGACAGCATCACCATGCTTCTCAACGAAGATGGCTATTGGCTCGCCTCGCCCTACCCCGAGCGGAACTGGGCCTTCATGTTCAAAGGCCGCGAAAACCTGCGCTTCGACCTGGAACATCCCCGGGGTTGGGCCAAAATCCAATCCATGAACGAAGGCCAGTTCTCCACCCCCGCGGGTCTCTACACGGTCGCCACGGTCAGCGTCAGCCCCCAGTCAGCGAATTCCGCACTCAAGGTGGCCGAATCCCACAGCTGGAAGGTGGTCTGTCTGACCCCGACAGCCGCAATCAAGGCGCACCTGGACCCGGTGCGCGGCCACTACCTGGCCATCTTCGGACTCGTTTTCCTGATGGCGTCCCTCATCGGACTGACCCGGGCCCGGTTCACCGCCGCCCGCGAGCGCAACGCCCGGGAACTCGAATCCGCCCGGCTGGCCGCAGAAGAGGCCAATCGGACCAAGAGCGATTTCCTGGCGCGCATGAGTCATGAAATACGCACGCCCATGAACGCCATCATCGGCCTGACCCACCTGGCGCTCAAGACCGACATGACCGTCAAGCAGTCGGACTACCTGACCAAGATATCCCTGTCGGCGAATTCCCTGCTCGGCATCATCAACGACATCCTGGACTTCTCCAAGATCGAGGCGGGCAGGATGACCGTGGACGAGGCGGACTTCCTGCTGGACGATGTGCTCAACAACATCATCAACATGCTCGGCTTGGCCGCGGAACAAAAGGGCATCGAATTTTTGCTCATGGTCTGCAGTTCGGTGCCGAACCGACTCCGGGGCGATGCGCTCCGACTGGGCCAGATCCTGCTCAACCTGACCAACAACGCCATCAAGTTCACCCAAAAGGGCGAAGTCATTCTGCGGGCCGACCTCCTGGAGCAGGACGGAACCAGGGCGCTCATCCGCTTCAGCATCCGGGACACGGGCATCGGCATCGGCCCGGAACACCTGGACAGGCTGTTCCAGCCCTTCAGCCAGGCCGACGGCACCATCACCCGCCAGTTCGGCGGAACCGGCCTGGGGCTGTCCATCTCCAAACGGCTGGTGGAAATGATGGGCGGCGAAATGAACGTGATCAGCGAACCCGGCAAAGGCAGCGAGTTCTCCTTCACCCTCCCGCTGAAGCTCCAACCCAATCATGCGGACGACACATTCCAATATCCCACCGAAATCCGGGGACTGCCCGTCCTGGTGGTCGACGACAGCAAGATGTCCCGCATGGTGTTATGCAAGGTACTTGAATCATTCACCTTCAAAGTGGTTGAGGCAAGTTGCGCCACCGATGCCCTGGCCTTGCTGGAAAAACGGGACCAGGACGACGACCCCATCAGGCTGGTCATCACGGACTGGAACATGCCGGATACCGACGGTATCCAACTGGTCCTGCGCATCCGTAAGGCCCCGGGCATCCGGCACAAGCCCAAGATCATCATGCTCACGGCCTACGGGCAGGAATCCATTCGCCGCCGGGCCGAGGCGATAGGCCTGGACGGATACATGCTCAAGCCCTTCAACCGCTCCATCCTGTTCGACACCATCATGGACACCCTGAGCGACAGCGTCGAGAACAAGCCCAAACGCTCATCCCGCGCCGAACATTCCGGGGTGCCGAGCAACCTGCCCGGCACGCACATCCTTCTGGCCGAGGACAACGAGATCAACCAACAGGTGGCCCGGGAAATTCTTGAGGGCGCGGACATCAAGGTGTCCATCGCGGACAACGGCCGGAAGGCCATGGAAATGGCCCTGGCCGGGAATTACAACGCTGTGCTCATGGACATCCAGATGCCGATCATGGACGGCTTCAAGGCGGTCAGGGGCATCCGCAAAGGGGGCAAGACCTCCTTGCCGATCATCGCCATGACTGCGCACGCCCTGGTGGGCGACCGGGAAAAAAGCATTGAGTCGGGCATGAACGATCACGTGACCAAACCCATCGACCCCGTTGAACTGATGAAGACGCTGTCCCATTGGTTGCCAGAGCATCGCGAGGAAACAGCGCCCTCGCCGACAAAAGCCGAGTCCGGCGGCAGCCCGGCCAACGGTTCGTCCGGGGATTCCGGGGTCATGCCCAACCTGCCCGGCGTGAATACGGCCCAGGCCCTGGACCGATTGCGCGGCAACGAAAAACTCTACCGGAAATTGCTTGTGGATTTTGCCCAAGACGGCAACATGCTCCTTCAAAAGCTCATGGCTGACGCCGACGACGAGCGGTTCGAATCCTGCCGCGCCGTGGCTCACAACCTCAAGGGCGTGGCCGGCAACATCGGAGCCGACCGACTGCGCGAAACTCTGGCCCGACTCGAACAATCACTCTTCGGCGGCCAGGGAGACCTGCACACCCGCTTGAACGAGGTCCTGCGGGAGGCCCACCGGGTGATTGACGGCATCCTCGAAGCGGTCCCGCCCGAAACGGAAACCGAGACCCCGGGCGACGACCAGGGCCGGGTGCGGGAAGAAGGAATCCGGAACATCTTCCCCGAGATGGAAACACTTCTCACCTTGCTCGAACGCCACGACATCGACGCCCAGAAGGCCTTTAGCGCTCTACGCGAACGACTGCGGGAAAACGCCCCGGCCCACGCCAAGGAACTGAGCCGACTTGTCGATCAGTTCAACTTCACCACCGCGGCCCGGGATCTGCGCGAACTCATGGATCAATGCAGGGACGCGGAATACCCGAAGGAACGGTCCGGCTCTGAAGACTGACGCAGGTTCAGGCCGAACGCACGGCCCAGGCGTGGAACTCGGCCCTCGCCTTGAAGCCCACGCCCACTGCGCCCTTGTGCAGGTAATAGCAGAACGACCAGGACGGATCGTAGCCGCTGTCCGTGGCCGACCAATAGGCCTCGCGCACGGCCTCGAAGGGGTGCCCTTCCGGCAGGGCCGGGTCCGCCCGCGAACAATCGGTCAATGATTCCAACTCCATGATGGCGGGCAGCCGCCAAGCCAGCCCGGTCTCCCCGGCCAGCGCGGACACGGCCCGTTCCGCCACCTCCCGATCGACCATGCCCCCGGTCAGGTCGGTCCGTTTTCGCCAAACCAGGCCGGTCATGCGGTCCTCGACCTCGGCCTCCCGCACCAGAAATCTCGGCTCGGGCCAAGGACGCCCCAGGCGCAGGTCCCCGTCCTGACCGGTCCCGGCACACTCCAGGGGATTACCGTTCACGTCGAAGCAGCCGGTCTGCCCGGTGGCCCACAAGACCCCGGACGCCCCTCGCACGGGCCAGACCACCGCATCGTCCTCCTTGCGGCCGAAAAACATGCGCCCGCCACTGAACTGCACCCACCAGGCATAGGCGTGGTCCCGGGCCGAGGTGGTGGAAGTCCAGCACTTGCCCGCCCAGACATGCTGGAAGGGGTGGCCCGGCGGCAAGGCCGGTTCCCGCGCGGCCTGGTCCACGAGGGAATAAAGCTCCCGTCGGTTGGGCAGCCGCCAGTCCGAAAAACCGAAACGGTTGCCCCGGTTCATGTCCGCGATGAAGTCAAAGGCCTCCGGCCAGGACAGGCCCGTCTCGGCGGGCTGGGCCAGCCGGGACCAGACCAGGCCGGTGGCCGCATCCTCCACAACCTCGCCCCGGACCGTGAAGCGGATCAAGCCGTCGGATCGGGTCATCCCAGCATGTACCTCACGGCGTAGCCAAAGGATGGATAGGCCCACGGCTGGGCCAGGAGGTCCTCACGGGTCAGGTTGCAGCGAATGGCCAGGCCGAAGATGTTGGCCACCTCCTCGGCGTGGGCGCCCAGGTAGTGCGCCCCGAGAATGCGGTCGGTGCCCCGTTCCACCAACACCCGGTAGCCCGCGTGGTTCATGCCCAGACGACGGTGTTCGGACCACTTGGCCGCATCGCCTTCATAGACCTTGAAGTCATAGCCCTGTTCGCGGGCCTGTTCCTCCAAGAGCCCGGCGCAGGCCAGGACCGGATGGGTGAAGACAGCGCCCGCCGTGCCACCGAGGTCGGACCGGGCCGAGCGTTCCTCCAGGATGTTGCGGACCACCGTCTCGGCCTGCAAGACGGCCACCGGGGTCAGGGGATGCCCCGGTTCGGCGCAGTCTCCGGCAGCATAAACCACGGGATTGGAGGTGCTGCGCATGTATTCGTCCACCTTGATGCCGTGCCCGCCGCTCTCCACGCCCGCCTTGTCCAGGCCGAGCCCGTCCAGATCGGGTACACGGCCCGCGCCGGACACGGCGGCTGCGGCCACGAACTCCATCTCCACGTCGTCCGGGCCGTTGACGAACACGCGCACGCCGTCGTCAAAGGGTTCCACGGCCTTGACCGGATGGTTGACGTGCACGGCCACGCCCTGGTCTTGCATGGCCAGGATCAGCTTGTGGCTCAGGCTTTCGTCAAATCCTTTGAGCACACGCCCGCTGCGGTGCAGAATGGTCGCCCGGGCCCCGGACGCGGCCGCAATGCCGGCGAACTCGAAGGAGATGAATCCGCCGCCGATGAAAATCATGGACTCGGGCAGGGTTTCGAGATCCAGAAACCCGTCGCTGGTCAGCAGCAATTCCTCGCCGGGGATGCCGAGTTTGCGCGTCACAGCCCCGACAGCCACGACGATGTGCCGGGCCGAGAGCGGGCCGAGATCGTCCACCTCCACCGTATCCGGGCCGGTAAACCGGGCCCGCCCGTGGATGGTGGTGATGCCTCGGCCGTGAAAGGAATCAAAGACCGCGCCGGAGATGGGATCAATGACCGAATGCTTGTAGCGCATGAGCGCGGCCCAATCCACACGGGCGTTCCCGGCCACGCCGTGCCCGGCCATGTCCCGCACGCGGACGACCTCATGGGCCATGTCGGCCAGAGTCTTCTTGGGCTCGCAGCCCCGCAGAGGGCACACTCCGCCCCAGCCGTTCTTCTCCACCACGGCCACGTCCAGCCCGGCATCGCCGAGCTTGCGGGCGACGATGCCGCCCGCCGGGCCGGAACCGATCACGATCACATCGAATGTCTGTCTGGTCACGGGTCTTCTCCGGATTGTCCAAATCGCGTTGCAGGATAGGGGGCCGCCCAAGGCGAACCCGTTTCAACCATCCTCGCATATTCGCACGGAATGTAAAGGGCGGGACGGCTTTCAAATAACCATCCCGCCTCTGGGCGAAAAACAGGAGTACGGCAGTCTGCCGCGCCGCGTCAGCAGGCCGGTTCGGCCAACCACTTGAGGCTGCGCACCGACGAATAAGGGGCCCTGCCCGTCAGGAAGGCGTCCAAACGGACGCGCGATTCGCCCGTCAGCAACGGCAGCAAAGGCTGGTCCACCAGTGGGATGCGCACCAGACTTTCGCGTATGCGCTCGTCCCACTCGTCGCCGTACACATCAATGTCGTCCAACCGCAGATGCTTGCGGCAGTTCTCGCAGCCGCAACAGATGTCATACGGTTCCTGGATGTTGAGCAACCCGTACTCGGTGGTCAACTCCTCTCCGGCCGCCATGTCGCGAACCGCGATCTCCAGGCCGTAGTCGGTCATCATGGTGGTCGGCAGGCAGTTGTGGTTCATGTACCGGGCGTGGTCCCAGCTCAGGATCAGGTTGCCGCACTTGTCGTGGTACATGTAGGTCTCCATGGCCGCCCGCTGGGGCTCGGGCAGAGCACTGAACGCTTCCGGGCTCAGGCTCATGTCGAAACGGTCGCGAACGACCACGATGGTCCCCCGGGGGATGGGCCGGGTGGCGAACACGCCCACGCCGATGGCCGGGTCCCCGGACAGGACCCTGGTATGGGGATGGATCACTTGCGTCCTCGCTAATAGATGTAGCGCACCTGGTGCCGTTCGGCCTCGATGCGGTTGTAGATGGAGCGCATGATGCGCTCGTAAAGCGCATCGCCCAGGACCAGATCCTCGATGCCCGCGTCCACATTGGGATTGTCGTTGACCTCGATGACATAGGCCTTGCCGCCCATGTCCTTGAGGTCCACTCCGTAGAAACCGTTGCCGATGAGGGACGAGGCCTGGATCGCGGCCTTGAGGATGTGCGGCGGGACCTCTTCCACGGGCACGGTCTCGGACCGGCCGCTGAAGTCCTCGCCGTCCTGGTCGTCGCTCTCCTGCCAGTTGTAAATCTGCCAGTGATTCTTGGCCATGTAGTATTTGCAGGCGAAAAGAGGCTTGTCGTCGAGCAGCCCCACCCGCCAGTCAAAAGCCGACACCAGGAATTCCTGGGCTATGACCAGGTCCGTGTGCTTGAACATCTCGACCAGCTTGTCCCCCAGTTCCTCCACCGAGCTCACCCGGAACACCCCCAGGGAAAAGGAACTCTCGGGCAGCTTCAGGACCAAGGGCAGGGGCAGGGTCCGCAGGAAATCGGACGTGCATTCCTTGCGCGTCAGATGCCAGCCACGCGGCTGGTTGGCGCCGGCGTGGGCCAACCGCTCCTGGAGATAGACCTTGTTGGAGCACAGCATGATGGACCAGGGGTCGTCCACGACCACCAGCCCCTCGGTGTAGGCGTGCCGGGACATGGCGTAGGTGTGATTGTCCATGGCCGTGGTTTCGCGGATGAACAGGGCGTCGAACTCGCAGATGCGCCGATGATCCGCCTTGGTGATGAACTCCACGAAGAAGCCCACTTTTTCCGCCGCCTTACGGAACTTCTCCAGGGCCATGGGCGAAGACGGCGGCGTGGGCTCCGCCGCGTCGGCCAGGATGGCCAGGTCATACTGGTAACGCTTGAGCTTGGGCCGGTTGTAACGCTTCTTCAGGCAAAAAGCCTCCAGCGCGGTGCGCAGCAGCTCGGGCCAGTCCCGGGCCACCTGCCGCAGGTGCAGGAGCTTGACCTTGCGGAACTTCCAGCCGTCCTCCTGACGCTCCATAGTGATGGTGAAGAACGGAACCGCGAACAGGGAAAAAAGCTTGCGGGCCAACTCCGCCCGGCAGGGATCCGGGGTGCGGCCCAGAAGGATGGTCAACTCCAGGACCCCGCCCTTGCCCGGCAGTGCCCTGGGGTGGATGGTGTCCTTGATCTCGTCAAGCAGACTCTGCGCCACCAGGGGCGTGGTCACGTCCTTGACGGTCATGACCGAGGGGGTCACGCGGTGATTGCGGGCGGTGGCCAGCAGGGAGACGTAATAGCCCATGGAATGGGTCTTGTACGAGGTGCACAGATTGAGGACGTGAAACCGGTTGGACCCGGCATAATTGGTGTCCGCCAGGTAATCCGTGGCCGACACGAACTGGACGCCCGGGCAACAGTCCCGAACCCGGCCGGGTTCGTCCACAACGATGACCACGCTCTCGGGCGACCCGTCGCGGTTTGCGGGCGATAGGACCATGCGCACGGCGGGCTCGTTCGGGCCGTAGTAGCCCGGCAGGGAACGCACCGGCTCGAAACCGAACTTGCGGTACCAATTGACCAGCTTGGGGTTGTTCATGTCCGCTTCCAGCGTGACGCGCTCGTAACCATGGCTGGCCGCAAACTCCACGATATGCCGGATCAGGGCCTCGCCCAGGCCAAGCATGCGGTATTCCTTGAGCACGGCCAGGGAATAGATCCGCAGGGAACGCTTGTACTGAAAGACCACGGCCCCCCCCGCCGGGACCGGTTTTTTGCGTTTGGCCTTGCCCTCGATGACCAGCGCCATCTGGGACGGGCTCTGGATGCTGTGGCGCAGGCTGGCTCGGGATGCGCGCCGGTTCTCGCTGAAACCGGTCCGCTCAAGGATTTCGAGAAGGGGCAGGTCCTCCAGGGTCGCCGGACGAACGGAAGAGGACGAAAAGGAGACGGACGACGTCTCGCACGCAAGGCTCATGAAGCCTCCCGAAGTTGCAGGCCACCCGGGCCGTGACAATACGCCCGAGAATGGGAATCCCATATACCGGGTCTTACGGCAGGTAAATAGAAATCGAGGGGGACCCGCGCACCTTTTTTGAAGAGCGGTCCAGCCCCCTTCTACCGCTGCGGACCGGGATTTTGCCGCGGCCTGGCAGACAATGGAGCACGGCGATACGGGCGGCTGCCAAAGCGGATGGCGGGAAACTAAGCTTTGCGAAATCCTTCCTGGGGATAAATTCCTTCACACCAATATCGAAAATTTATTATTATTTTCTATTTTATGGGAAATAGTCCATAAATTCATAATGATAATTATTATCAATCATTTGTTTAAATAGTTGAAAACAACTCTCCGTCAAAACAATTTTCCACATATTTGTGTGCAAACCCCTGCTTGATTGCACTTTGTTATGGTGGAAACCTCTTTTCCCCTCCCCTGCTCCGCCCCTGCTCCCGGACACCTTTCGAAGGCGTTTTAAACAGCTAAACACCTTGGGATAACACACTTTATTCCTGTACCCGTATTTATAGCCGATTCGTATATTTAAGTGGACCAGAAAAATACGCACGACGACCCGATATATTTCATACCTTCAAAGGAGGACATCATGACCGACACCAGCACCACCCAACGCCCAGTAATCCAGGTTTCGCTGCCTGGTGCGGGCCAATCCGCCTCGTATACGCTGACGGCGGACGCATTGGTACGGTTCACCTTTGACCTCGCGGAAGCGGAGTTCATCGGCAACGGCAACAACCTTGAAATTCTCGTTGAAGGCGGCGGCCGAATCATCCTGTTGGACTATCTGCCCCTGGCCGACGCGAACACCCTGCCCGTATTCGAGATGCTCGACGGCCAACAGATCGAGGGCGAGGTCTACCTCTTCGCCTTTGAAAACGACCAGCCCGTGACCGAGCAGGATATTGAAACTGCGGCGGGCGCGGCCACTTCCGGCTCCGGCGCGGGCGATTACAACGACGATCCCGGCGCCCTGTTCGACGGCCTGGACGCCCTGGGCCCGCAGGGTGACGCCTACGGCAGCCAGACCTTCCCCACCCTGGAGCCCGCCACCATCGACCTGCCCGAAGCGGGGCCAATCCCCCCGGTGGCCGTGGACGACGTCAATCAGGTCATCGAGAGCGGCTGGAACCGCGAAGGCGGCGAAAACGGCCATTACGAAGGCCAGGACTCCTTTGGCTTGGCCACCGGCAACTTGCTGCTCAACGATTATGACGGCGACAACATCGACTACCCCGAGACCGGCGGCATCCAGACCGAACTCATCGTCAACACCATCGACTTCCCCGGCAACGACTTCACCGGCAACAACCCGGGCCCGACGGTCGTTTCAGACACCGGCACCCAGGTCAACGGCCAATACGGCACTCTGACCGTATCCGCCGACGGCTCTTATGAATATGTATTGGACGAAACCCTGGCAGCCCCCCTGCGCCAGGGGCAGGAAGTGCTTGAGCAGTTCCTGTACACGGCTGCGGACCCGGACGGCAACGTGAGTAACACCGCCACCCTGACCATCACCGTGGCCGGAACCAACGACGCGCCCGACGCCGTTGACGACGTATCCACCGGCGTTATCGAGCAGGGCACTGAAATAGCGGGCATCGCCGCCGTATACGGCAATGTGCTGCACAACGACTCCGACATCGACAACGTGGGATACGAGGACCTCGACCCGGCCTACCGGGATCTGCTCCCCACCGACCCCGACGGCCTCGTGGAACTGGGCGTGGTCGGCATCTACAGTTACGGTTCCGGCCAGCATGACGGCACGCCGGACGCGGACGGCAACCTGACCGTGCAAGGCGAATTCGGCACCCTGGTCATCAATGGCGATGGCTCCTACGAGTACACCCTGGACCAGACCAGGGCCGACCCGCTGAACATCGGCGACACCCCGGACGAATACTTCGGCTACGCCATGTGGGATGGTGAAAAGTACGATTACGCCTACCTGCGTATCCCGGTGAACGGCTCCAACGACTCGCCCGTCGCCACCGTGGACGTGAATTCGTTTACCGAGGCGATCGACGACGCGGTCCCGGGCGACGTGTCCGGCAATGTCCTGGCCAACGACACGGACATCGACAACGTGGACCTCGGCGACGGCGGCACTCCCGAATTGACCGTATCCGACGTCGAGTACTCCGGCCCCGCCACCCCGCCCGTGCGGGTCAGCGATGCCTACACCGCCGATCTCGTCATTGAAGGCCGGTTCGGTACCCTGTACCTGAACAACGACGACAGCTACCACTACGTCGAGGACAAGACGGCCACCGACCCGCTGAACAGCGACGATCCGGCGGTCACCGACGTCTTCACCTACGAGGTCAACGACAACCAGACCGGCGGCGCACTGACCGACACCGCCACCCTGACCATCATCATCGGCGGGGCCAACGACTCGCCCGTCGCCACCATCGATACGCACGGCTTCACTGAGGCGGTGGATGACGCCCCGGCCCGCGCCGTATCCGGCAACGTGCTCGAAAACGACGCGGACGTGGACAACGTGGACCTCGGCGACCTCGGCACCCCCGAACTCACCGTGGACTCCATCGCTTACTCCGGCACAGGCACCCCGCCCGCACGGATCAGCGAGTTGTACATATCCGACCACATCGTGGAAGGAGAATTCGGCACCCTGTACCTGAACGACGACGGTTCCTACATCTATGTGGAAGACAAGGCGGCCACCGATCCGCTGAACAGCGACGACCCGGCGGTCACCGACGTCTTCACCTACGAAGTCAGCGACAACCAGACCGGCGGCGCGCTGACCGACACCGCCACCCTGACCATCACCATCGGCGGGGCCAACGACTCGCCCGTCGCGGTTCACGACGGTTCACACGAAATATTCATCACGAACACCGTGGAAACCGTCATCGACGACTGGAGCGGCGTGTCCGGCTCGATCATCTACGGTCCGGGCTACACCGTGACCGCCGAAGCGTTCGACACCGAAAACAACCCAATCAGCGACGTTCAGTTCACCACCTGGGGCAATGATCAACATCTGGGCATCTACACCAACGGCACGAGCGACGACCAGAAGGTTGACGATCAGAACGGCAAGGAACAGATCACCTTCGAGTTCGACACTGCGCAGAGCTCGTTCAGCATCGAGTTCATCGCCCAGGGCAACAACCACGTCAACGCCTGGGTCTACCCCATCGGTGGCGGCGCCCCGGTCATGTACGAAAACGTGGGCAACGCGGTGTTTATCACCCCGGGCTTCGAGTTCGATACCATCGTCTTCATCCCGGACGGTTCCTTCGGCATGGAGAGCCTGACCACGGTCACCGGCGGCGACAACCTGCTGACCGGATCGGCCGAGGGCAACGTTCTGGCCAACGACTACGACGTGGACAACGTGACCTTCGACGACGCGGCGGCAAGCGGCGATCCGAGCCTCATGGAACTGACCGTGAGCGACATCGACTCCAGCAACGTACCCGGCAACGCTCCGAGTTCGGGTTCCGACCTGGACGGCGACTATTGGACCGTGGACGGCGAGTTCGGCTCGTTGAAGATCTACGAGACCGGCGAATGGTCGTACACCCCGACCCCGGAAACGGACGGCGAAGGCGGCTGGCAGAACCTGGACCACAGTGTGGCCGATGTCTTCGAGTACACCGTGTCCGACGGATTCGGCGGCACCGATACGGCCTTCATTGAGGTCTCCCTGAACGTCAACACTTCGAGCGCGACCGGCGGTTCCGGCACCCTGGCGGGCAGCGCCGGCAACGACGTCCTCTTCCCGGCGGACGGCGACACCGTGTCCTCCGGAGCCGGTCACGACACCATCGTTATCGACCCGGTTCACCTGGGCGACGATACGGGCACGGTCAACGTCGCCGACTTCAGCGACGACGACCGCCTCGCGCTCGGCAACATGGAAGGAGCGAACGTAACCATTACTTCGGACAGCAACGATGTCAGCCTGGTGTTCTCCGACATCGACGGAAGCGACGACATCACGGTCAACCTGCTTGGGGTGGCTCCGGTGCACGACGCGGTGAATCAAACGGTGGAAATTACCACCAGTGCCGATCTGAACCAGCTCGTTCAGACCATCATCGACTCCGGCAACGACAGCATCCTCTAGGCGATCTGGGCCGGTCCGGCATAGTGCCGGGCCGGATGCCGCCGGACAGTCCTCCTGTCGATGACATGGGCAAGATGAACGAGAGAACGGACAAACCGTCGAGAAACGAGACACCTTACACCGAGAGGCTTGGAAGTCGCCTTCCAAGCCTCTCCTCTTTTCGACGCGAAAGACGGACGCGATCCGGCTACATGATGAAGTCCGTGGACAGGAAATTGGACATGTGTTCGCGAGCGATGTCCGAGAGCAGTTCCTTGTTGCGCGAAGTCCCCTTGGCCGCCACCAGCGTGCGGATGGAGAAGCAGCGCAGGGCGTCACCCACGGACAGGGTACCCTCGGCCGAATCCTTGCGGCCGGTGAAAGGGAAGACGTCCGGGCCGCGCTGGCACAGGCAGTTCACGTTCACCCGGCAGACCTGATTGACCATGGGGTCCACCAGGGAAGCCACCTCGGCCGCATCGTCGCTGAAGATGGACATCTGCTGGCCGTAGCGGGACTCGATGATATAGCGGATGGGTGTTTCCACGTCCGCGAACGGGACCACGGGGACCACCGGGCCGAACTGCTCCTCATGATAGACCTTCATCTTCTCGTTGACCGGATAGACCACGGCGGGATGGAACAGGGAGCGGTCCACGGCTCCGCCACCCGGATTGACAATCCCTGCCCCGTGGGCCTCGGCGTCCCGCACCAGATCGGTCAGGTACTGCGTCTTGCCCGGCTCGGGCAGGGGCGTGATGCGCACACCCTCTTCCCAGGGCATGCCGAGGGGCATGGTCCCGAGCTTCTCGACAAAGCGGCGCAGGAACTCGTCCACGATATTCTCGTGGACAAAGAGGATCTTGAGCGCGGTGCAACGCTGGCCGCTGAAGGACAGGCTGCCGGACACGGCCTCGGAAACGGCCAGGTCCATGTCGGCGGACTCCATGACCACGCCCGCGTTCTTGGCCCCCAGACCGAGGATGCAGCGCAGCCGGTTGGGGCTCGGATGGGACAGGCGCATGGCGTTGGCCGCCTCGCTGGAGCCGATGAAGGCCAGAACGTTGATGGCCCCGGATTCGAGAATAGGCGTAATCATGCGCCTATTGCCGAAAAGCAGGTTGACCACGCCCGCCGGGAAGCAGTCGCGGAAGGCCTCCATGAGCGGGGCGAACAGGAGCTTGCCGTGGCGCGGAGGCTTGATGATCACGGGGTTGCCCATGAGCAGGGCCGGGATGAGCGTGGCAAAGGTCTCGTTCAGAGGATAGTTGTACGGGCCCATGCTCAGGGTCGGCCCCAGCGGCGCCCGACGGATCTGGGCGTAGATGCCGGACTCGATGACGAAACGCGACGAGGTCCGGTCCAGTTCCTTGAGGGCGTCGATGGTGTCCCGGACGTACTCGATGGTCCGGTCGAACTCCACCCGGCACTCCTTGAGCGGCTTGCCGATCTCCCAGAGCATGAGGCGAACGATCTCGTCGCGCGCCCCGATCATGCGGTGGGTAAAGTCCTCCACATGCGTGATCCGCTCGGCGACGGACATGGTCGGCCAGGCCCCCATGCCGTTGTCCCAGGCCGCCCGGGTTGAGGCCACGGCAGCGGCCCCTGCCTTCTCGTCCATGACCGGGCATGAGCCCAGGTGTTTGGGGGCGTAGACCCCATTGATGGCGGTTTCGATGGCGGAATCGACGCGTTGCGTCTCCCCCTCCCAGCGCTCGATGCGGCCGTGCAGCAGATATTCGGAAACCTCAAGCGGGGAGTCGATGCGGAAGCATTCGGGAATCGTGGATTCTTCGGGAAATAGCGTGGTTGATGTGCTCATGACGTCTCTGACTTCCAGGTTTGCCGGGACACGACATTATGCCCGAATGGACACAATATGAGAGGCGACCACGGATGACAACCGCTTTTTGCGGCGGGAACAGGGACGGAGGGAGCCGGAAAGGACGGAGCTAGCGGGCGATGGGAGCGAAGGACGCCCTGGTCAGCCCGGCCAGGTCGGCAGGGGCCAGTTCGATGTCGAGTCCCCGCCTGCCGCCGCTGACGAACAGGGTAGGACACTCTCCGGCGGATTCGTCGATGACCGTGGGCAGCCGCTTCTTCTGGCCCAGCGGGGAGACCCCGCCGACCACGTAGCCGGTGGTCCGTTCGACCACCTTGACCTCGGCCATGGCCGCCTTCTTGGCCCCCAGGGCCTTGGCCATGGACTTGAGATCGAGCTTGAGCAGGACCGGCACCACGGCCACGGCGAGTTTGCCGCCCGCATCCACCACCAGGGTCTTGAAGACCCGCTCGGGAGGCACGCCGAGCTTTTCGGCCGCCTCCACCCCGAAGGACGGGGCCGCGGGATCGTGTTCGTATTCGTGGACCGTGTACTGGATCTTGGCCTTCTTGGCCGCGTTGATGGCTGGCGTCATGGAAAAGTACCTAGCGGATGGAGCCCGCTCGCGCAAGAGGCGGGCGGATCGGACCGGCGCTCATTTTTTCCCCCCGCCGGTCAGGGCCCGGATGACCGCCCGGCCGGGCATGAGGAAAACCATGGGCACGAGCACGAAGAACAGGCAGCCGAAGGCGAAGGAAATGTCGTTGTAGGCCAGCATGGTGGCCTGGCGAAGGACTTTCTTTTCGAGCAACCCCAAGGCCAGCGGCAGGGCCTGGGCCGCGCCCATGCCCTTGGCCAGCAGGATCTGGACCGATTGGGCCAGATAATCCTGGGTCGTCTGGCTCAGGTCGCTGATGTGGTCGGTCAGGTAGACGCGGTGGATGGCCACCCCTCGATCCAGCAGCACGGCGGCCAGGCTGTAACCGATGTTGCCGCCCACCCGCCGGGTCAGGGTGTAGATGCTGGATGCGTCCGTGATCAGGCTCTTGTCCACCGAGATCAGAGACACCGTGGACAGGGGCACGAACATGAACGGCATGCCGATGCCCATGATGATCAGAGGCGGGATAAGGTCCAGATACCCGGCTGTGGTCGAGAGCTGCATGAGTTCGTAATAGGCCAGGCCGATGACCCCGATGCCCGCAAAGAGCAGCGGCTTGGCACCCACCCGCTGGAAGGCCCAGCCCGCGAGCGGCATGAACAGAAGCAGGACCAGGGCGCGCGGAGCCAGGACCAGGCCGGATTCGAAGGCCGGGTAGCCGAGGATCTTCTGGGTGAACTGGGGCAGGACGAAGGTGGTCCCGAACAGGGATATGCCGAAGACCAGGCCCATGACCGAGCCGAGCACCAGGTTGCGGTCCTTGAGCACGCGAAAGTTGACCACAGGCTCGTCGCTCCGCAGCTCCCAGAAAATCAGGATGAGCAGGGAGACGACCGTGGCCGCGGTCCACCAGATGATCATGGGGGATTCGAACCACTGCTCGTCGTTGCCCCGTTCCAGGACCACCTGCATGCCGGTCAGACAGACGGTCAGCAACCCGATGCCGAGCCAGTCCACGGAACGGATGCCACGCCGCAAAAACGGCGGATCATGCACAAAACGCATGGTCAGGAGCATGCCCAGGGCGCAGACGGGCACGTTGATGTAGAATATCCACGGCCAGCCCCAGGCGTCGGTCAGCCAGCCGCCGCAGATGGGCCCCAGCGCCGGGGCCAGGACCACGCCCATGCCGTACAGGGCCATGGCCATGCCCTGCTGGGCCGGGGGAAAGGTCTCGCGCAGGATGGCCTGGGACACCGGGATGAGCGCCCCGCCGCCGATGCCCTGGATGATCCGGTAGACGATCATCTGGGGAAAGCTGGTGGCTGTGCCGCAAAGGATGGAGCCTATGGTGAACAGGGCGAACGAGAGCAGGTAGAAGTTCTTGCGCCCGAGGAGCGCGCTCCACCAGCCGGACATGGTCACCATGATAATCTCGGCGATGGAATAGCTGGTAGCCACCCAGGTGATGGCCGACAGGTCCGTGCCGAAGCTGCCCATCATGTGGGGCATGGACACGTTGACCACGCTGGTGTCCATGACGGACATAAAGGCCCCGAAGACCACGGTGAAGGCAATGGTCCATCGCTCGGCCGGAGCCATGAGCTCCGGGTCCCTGTACCGATTCATGGCTATTGCACGGCGGTTGCGCGGGTCTGTTCGGCGCATGCCGACCGGTTATCGTCACTCTGGACGGCCACGTTCACGCGGGGGATCACGGACATGCCGGGCGCGAGCAGGCGGCCGTCCTCGCCGTTGGGCCGGTCGAGGACGATCTTGACCGGCACGCGCTGGACCACCTTGATGAAATTGCCGGTGGCGTTCTCGGGCGGCAGCAGGGTGAAGCGCGAGCCCGTGCCCCGCTGGATGGAGTCCACGTGGCCCTTGATGTCCACGCCGGGATAGGCGTCCACTTCGATGTCCACGGGCTGGCCGGGCCGCATGCCGGAAATCTGGGTCTCCTTGAAGTTGGCCACCACCCAGACGTCGCGACTGACCACGGACAGGAGTTTCTGGCCCACTTGGACATAGGCTCCCGGCTCCACGGATTTCTTGGTCACAAAGCCCGCGCATGGGGCGGTTATCCGGGTGTAGGACAGATCAAGCTCGGCTTGGCGGACCTGGGCTTCGGCCTCGCGGGCCTCAGCCTGCCGCTGCTCCACGGCGGCCTGGGCCTGGCGCAACCCGTCCCCGGCGGCCTGGGCGGAAGCCTGGGCCTGGCGGATCTGGGCCGACTGGGTGTCGATATTCTTTTTGGCGGACTGGAGCTTGGCCCGCGACACGGCCGCCTGAGCGCGGGCATGGTCGTACTCCTGGCGGGACACGGCCCCGGCCTCGACCATCTCGTCCATGCGCTTGAAATCGTTCTCGTCGCGGTCGTGCCCTGCGGTGTACTCCTGCACCCCGGCCCGGGCCTGGGCCATGGCCGCGCGGTTGGAGGACAGGGCGGCGGCGCGCTGCGCCATCAGGGACCGGGCCGCCGCAACTTCCGCCTCGGCCTCTTCCATGGCCGCCTTAGCGGACTGGAGCCGCGCCCGGGCGATGTCCAGGGCCACCTCGAAGGTGCGCGGGTCCACCTGAACCAAAAGCTCGCCCTTCTCCACCCATTGGTTGTCGTGCACCGGCACCCGGGCCACGTGTCCGGCCACGCGGGGGCTCATGGAGACCACATGAGCCTCGACAAAGGCGTCGTCCGTGGACTCGTGGGACATGATCCCCAAATACAGGGGGTAGCCCAGGACCACGGCCAGGACAATGGCCGCCAAGCCCAGGAAAAACAACATTTTCCGGGATTTCAGTCGGCGGCGCGCCCCGGCAGGCTTTTCCGCCGCCGCGGCGTCGTTGTTCGGATTCTCGTTCGTCATCGGTTTCCCTCAATAAAAATGAACACGTAATGCGCGATCCGGCTCAGCGCCCCACGCAGAGCCCGCGCAGGACAAAGTTCCCCGCGTGACGGCACAGCCCGTCCAGTTCGGCTCCTTCGGGGGCGAACAGGCAGACCGCCCGGATCATCCCGGAGATGTACCGGGGCGTCAGGGCCGGATCCTCGTCGCGGAACAGCCCCTGGGCGACGCCGCGCCGGATGATGCTCTCGAACAGGCCCCACAGATCAGCGCGCAACCGCTTCCATTCGTCGGTCACGGGGCAGGTGACCACGAAACCGACAAGTTCGAGATTGAAGGCCCGGGCGTAAATGTGCTCGGCCAAAATACGGATCACGCCGGTCAGTTCTTCATCCGGGGGCAGGTCGCTCTCGTCCAGAAAGCGGCGCATGGACTCGATCAGGGAGGAAAACTCCCGGAACAGGACCGCGAAGTAGAGATCTTCCTTGCTCTTGAAGTAAAGATACAGGGTCCCCTTGCCCACGGCGGCCACGCGGGCCACGTCGCTCAACAGGACCTTGTGGAACGGGCGGCGCGAAAACAGCTCCGCCGCCGTGTCCAGGATGCGTTGTTCCTTTTCGTTGTCTTCTTTCTTCATGGCGCCACCCGTTGCGGTTGAATCTATCGGACCATTGCGGCCGACGGCGGCCCTTGCGGGCCAGCCTAATACTGACCAGTCAGTTCTGAAGCGGTTGATCTACGCTCCAGTTAGTTGCACTGTCAACTACTGACCCGGAGTTCCGCAAAAAAACCTCACAGCCGCGATGATTGTGTCTAAAGAAACATAAAGGCCTGCCGACAAAAAAAATGATCGCTGAGGTCTGATACATTTCCCGGAGGATATATGCAGATCGACGGTCTCTCAAACACGCATGCCTCGTTCACTCTGGCCAAGCCCGCCACCGAAAAAGGCAATGCGCCCACCAGCGGCGTGGACCTGACCGGATTCACGTCGAAGAACATGCTGGCCTCCAACTTCTTCGATAACGATTACAAGGAATCCAAGTATACCGCCGGACTGCTCGACTCCCTCAAGATCAAAAACAGCTTCGACACGCAACTCCAAGGCATAGTGCAACAGGCGAAGCAGGCCATGAAGGCCGTCCCGGCTGATAATTACGCAGAGAGGCTCCTGGCCGTCGACAAGGTCGTTAAAGGCCTTGAAACGGTAGTCGAAGACAGGGTTTCGGACGAAGTCGGCGACGAGATCGAAAAAAACACCGACGAAATGGAAAAGACCGTGGAGGAAAAGGCGACCGAGAACCAGGGCGAGGCCGCCCAGGCCCTGGCCGATGCCGCCGACGCCGTCCCGGACGAAACGCCCTCAGGGGACGAAGAAGGGGACGGCGGAAGCGAAAAGACGGCCGAGGCCGCCCCGCCGATCGTCGAGAACCCCGCCCCGCTGGAAGCCCAACCCCAGACGCCGGCCGCAGCCCTGGCCGAGGAAACCGCCGCGGGGACGTCCGGAGATCCGGTTGCCACACAGGATGCCATGGTCCAAAGGCGGCCCCGTCTGGACCTGATCGTCTGAGCCTTTTCCCCGGCCTCGGGGAACCTAGCGCGGCCGCGCCCCGACCAGCCCGGCCGCCGTCTCCCTTGCCTTTTTCCCGTGCGCGGCATAGTGTCGAAAACACATGCAAATCGTGCGGATGAAGGGAAGCGGCATGGTCAGACCCAACCTGAGACACACCATCATACTCGGCATAGCCATCTTCACCCTGGCCTTCGGTTGCATCGCCTTGCTCTCCCTGTCCAACCTGAACAGGCTCCAGGAGGCCGTCCTTCTGGTCGAGCGGGCTGACGATCTGCGCAACCTCATTCTCGAAATCCGGCGCGAGGAAAAGAACTTCTTCCTGTACCAGGACGCCGCCCTGTTCTCCGTGGGCCGCGAAAATCTCAACCGGGCCGGGACCATCCTCGACGAACTGTCCGGCGAAATCGCCAAGCTCCACGGCAAGGCGCACGGCACGGACCTGGCCCGGGGCATGAAGGAATACGGCGAATGGCTGGCCCGGCTCAGCGCGGCCACGGTAAACGTCGGCGAAGACAGCGCGGCGGCCCACGCACTGCGCGAGACCGGACAAAACCTGGTGGAGCACTCCCGGGCCATCGCCGAGCTGGAACGCGACAACATCCTGAACATCAATCAGCGGCTGCGCATGACCCTGTTCATTTCCATGGGCGTGGTGGCCCTGGTGGTCCTGGCCTTGGTCTTCTTCGTGTCCAAGGCCATCCTCGGACCGCTGACCCAGGTGCAGGCGGCCACGCGGCGCATCGCCCAGGGGACCTTCGTGCCCCTGGCCGTGCGCGAGGACGGCGATGAAATCCAACAGGTCTTCGTGGCCCTGAACTCCATGGTCGAGGAGCTGAAAAAACGCCAGACCCAACTGGTCCAGGCCCAAAAGCTGTCGTCCATCGGCACGCTGGCCTCGGGCATCGCCCATCAGTTGAACAACCCGCTGAACAACATCTCCACTTCAGCCCAGATCCTCGAAGAGGAAACCAAGGGGCAGAACGAATTCGCGGACAAGATGATGCGCAACATCATCCAGGAGACCCTGCGCGCCCGGGACATCGTCAAGGGATTGCTCGAATTTTCCCGGCATAAGGATTTTTCGCCCGCGCCGTGCAATCTCAAGGAGGTGCTGAAAAGCGCCGTGCGGCTGGTCTCGGGGCAGCTCGGACCACGCATCGCCGTGGACATCCGCGTACCGGACGACGTGACCCTGTATCTGGACCGGCAGCGTTTCCAGGAAGCCCTGCTCAACCTGATCATCAATTCCATCCAGGCCATCGGCGACGCCGAGGGAACCATCCGCATCGAGACCTCGCGGGAGACGGACCACAAGGTCCTGACCCTTTCCGACAACGGGCCGGGCATGTCCCCGGATACCCTGCAACGCATCTTCGACCCGTTCTTCTCCACCAAGGAAGTGGGGCAGGGAACGGGACTGGGCCTGTACATCGTCTACGGCATCATCGAGGAGCACCGGGGCACCATCCGGGTGGACTCCACCCCCGGCCAGGGGACCGCCTTCACCATCAAACTGCCCCTTGAGCCCGAGGAGAACGCATGACCGCCGCGTCCATTCTGGTCATCGAAGACGAACGCATCGCCCGCGAGAACCTGACCCACGTCCTGACCGGAAGCGGGTACACGGTCACGGCCATAGCCTCGGCCGAAGAGGGGCTGCGCGAGCTGGACAAGAAGGAGTTCGACCTGGTCATCACCGACCTGATGCTGCCCGGCATGGACGGCATCCAGATGCTCGAACACATCCGCGCACACCACCCCCTGACCATCGTCATCGTGGTCACGGGCCACGCCACCGTGGCCAATGCGGTCAAGGCCATGCAGAAGGGAGCGCATTCCTACATCGCCAAGCCGCTCAAGCTCGACGAATTGCGCCTCCAGGTGGAACGCGCCCTGGAGCAGCACGCCCTGTCCGTGGAGGTCCGGCGGCTGCGGGAGATCATCGCCCAAGGCAAACGGGACCTGCCCCTGGTGGGCGAGAGCGACGCCTTCGTGCAACTCAAGAAGGACGTCCGCCAACTGGCCCAGATGAACTGCAACGTGCTCATCCAGGGCGAGACCGGCACCGGCAAGGAGCTGGTCGCCCAGGGCATCCACATGCTCTCGGCGCGATCAAACGAGCGGTTCATGGCCATCAACTGCGGGACCTTCACGGCCGAACTCATGGACAAAGAGCTGTTCGGCCACGAAAAGGAGGCCTTCACCGGGGCCAACCGGGGCCAGAAGGGCATCCTGGAAGCCGCCGACGGCGGCACGGTATTTTTCGACGAGATCGGCGAACTGCCGCTGAACATGCAGGTCAAACTGCTGCGGGTGTTGCAGGAACGCAATTTCCTGCGCGTGGGCGGGACAAAGGAAGTCCCGGTGGACATCCGGGTCATCGCGGCCACCAACTGCGACCTGCACGAACTGGTGGAAAAAGGCGAATTCCGCCAGGACCTCTACTACCGGCTGAACGTGGTCACCCTGCACGCCCCGCCGCTCCGGGAGCACAGGGAAGACATCCCCATCCTCATTGGACACTTCCTGGAAAAACACCGCCAGCCGGGCCAGACCATCAACGCCATCGACCAGGACACCCTGGACATCCTCATGTCCTACCCGTTCCCGGGCAACGTGCGCGAACTGGAGAACATCGTCCAGCGGGCGCTGGCCCTGGGCCAAGGCACCACCTTCACCCCGGAGCTGCTGCCCGTCGAGATCGCCCAGACCGAGACCAAGGCCCCGCTCCCCACCCTGGAAGACATGGAGAAAGCCTACATCCGGAAGGTCCTGGCCTCATCGGCCGGGAACAAGACGCAGGCCGCGCGCATCCTGGGCATCGACCGCGTGTCCCTATGGCGCAAGATCAAGCGTTACCACCTGGAATAGCCGTCCCGCACAGGGCGATGTCCGCGGCCTCCTCCATGGTCGAAACGAAACGGATGTCCAGCCCCTCGACCACTTCGTCCTCGATGGACTTCACCCCGGCTTCGCAACCGCGCGGCAGGATGACCACGGGTATGCCCGCGCTCCTTGCGGCCATGAGCTTTTCGCGGATGCCGCCCACGGGCAGGACCTCGCCGAGCAGCGACAACTCCCCGGTGGAAGCCACGTCCTGGCGTACCGGTCGGCCGGTAAGCAGGGAGAGCAGCGCGATGGTGATGGCCACGCCCGCACTCGGCCCCTCCTTGGAGACCGCGCCCGCCGGGATGTGTACGTGAATGTCCGAAACGGCGTAGAATTCCGGGTCGATGCCAAAGGCCGCCGCGTGGCTGCGGCAATAACTGAGGGCGGTCTGGGCCGACTCGCGCAGGACCTCGCCCAGGGAACCTGTTAAAATGAGTTGCTTGCTGCCCCGCATGCGGGCCGCCTCGACGAAAATGATCTCCCCGCCGATCTCGGTCCAGACCAGGCTGGTGGCCAGGCCTACCTTGGGCGCGGTCTGGGCCGGGGTGGAGGTGTAGGGCGGCGCCCCGAGCATCTCCTGGAGCATGACCGGATCAACGGTAATCGCGCCCGCCCCCTCGGCCAGGACCCGTTTGGCCAATTTGCGGCACAGCGAAGCGGCCTGCTGCCGGAGCTTGCGCAGCCCGGATTCACGGGCGTACCCGGCAATGAGCCGGGTCACGGTTTCGTCCGGGAAGGTCACCAGCTTCTCGTCCAGCCCATGTTGGGCCAGGACCTCGGGGATGAGGTAGCGGGTTGCAATCTGCAACTTCTCCCCGGGCGTGTAGCTGGGGAACTCGATGACCTCCAGCCGGTCGCGCAGCGGGGCCGGGAGGCGCTCCACCCCGTTGGCCGTGCAGATGAACAATGCCCCCGACAGGTCGAAAGGCAGCCCCAGGTAGTGATCCACGAAGGCGGTGTTCTGTTCGGCGTCGAGCATCTCCAGCAGGACCGAGGTGGCGTCGCCTTGAAAATCCTGGACCGCCTTGTCCACTTCGTCGAGCATGATCACCGGATTGCGGGTACCGGCCTTGCGCAGCCCCTGAATGATCCGGCCGGGCATGGCCCCGACATAGGTCCGCCGATGGCCGCGCAATTCGGCCTCGTCGCGCAACCCGGCCAGAGACAGGCGCATGAACTTGCGTCCCAGGGCCTCGGCGATGGCCTTGCCGATGGAGGTCTTGCCCATGCCCGGAGGACCCGTGAAACAAAGCACAAAGCCGCGCAGATGCTGGGCCCGCAGGCTCTGCTCCCACAGTTCGGCCACATACCGGCGCAGCTTGGTCAGGTTGACCGGCTTGCCCAGGTACTGGTCCGCGCCGCGGCGCATGGCGTCCACGGCGGTTTTCACCGTGGCGTAACCGGTGATCATGATGACCTTGGTGTCGGGCCAGCGCTTGCGCAGGACCTGGAGCAGCTCCATGCCGTCCATGCCGTCCATCTTGAGGTCCGAAACCACGATGTTGGCCGGTTCGCGCTCCATGGAGGCCACGGCCTCGATCCCGTTGCCCACGGCCTCCACCTCGTAGCCGTCGGCCTGAAATACGATGGTCAGGTTCTCGCGGGCGATAAGTTCGTCGTCCACCAAAAGGATGCGCGGATTGCGCCGGGCGCACAGGCTCTTGACCGCCAGGAACTCCAGGATGCGGTCCTTGACCCGTTGCAATCCGTAATGACGGGCGTTCAGGACCTCCTCGGCTCGGGCGAGGTCCAGGTTGTCGCGGGTGGCCGTATTCCACGGCAGGGAGAGAATGACTTCGAGAAAATTCAGGCTGATGGCGTACTCGGGCGAGGCCGGGTCCACACTGTCCAGGCGGTCGCACTCGATCCGGGCCGTCTCCAGGATTTCCGGCGGCAACCCGGCGGATTCCACCTGCTCCCGCAGGGAATCGTGAGCCCGGGCCGGAGGCGCGGCGGGCCGCGTCTCGGGAGGTTGCGCCGCGACGGGCTCCGCTTCCCGGGGAACGGAAGACTTTCGTTTGCCGAACCAGCCCATGACCGTTGCCTCCTGCTACCCGTTGAAGGGAGAAACATTCCCTTTTCACAAGCGATGACGCTTTATTAGCCTATAATAGTTACCTATCACGCTACTGTGAAGTTGTTAAGGTTGCAATACGCAACGCCGGCCAATTTCGCCCCGTCAACGGACAGGCCAACTTTCTTCTTGCCATTTACGGCCTTTAAAAACCGTCTCAACCCGTTGTCATAATGTAGCTTCAGGCCGATCTACCCAAGACGTGCCCGAAAGGGATTTTGCAGGGTAAATCCCCTTTTCTGGCTCCTTGCCCCGGCTTCGCCCCCCAGCCCTAGACACCGTTGCATACTGCATCACCAGCATAAACCGCCGGATCACGCCATATAGCCATCTTCCGGCGAAAATGGGGTGTATGAGCGTTGCATTTCGCATCATACTGAGTGCGTATGCAAGGTTTTGTTTTTGGTTAATACTTATTTTTCAACATGTTAACAAAGATATCGCATTTGGCATGTGTTTTGATTCACAAGCCTAAAGACAGGGGCGAACAGGCAATCTCCAACCCCAAAAGCAAGGAGTGAGACATGGCCCTCTTCAGTACCGTCAAGAGAGTGGTGGACAGGCATTATGCGGCCCAGGCCGCGGCAAACTGCAACACGTGCAGTATGGGCACGTGGGTCGTCTGCCATGAAAATCATTTATTGGAGAAATCGGGAGGATCTTCGATGAAGACATTTTTCAAGCGCATCACCGGCACCCGTCGTCAATCCGTGACCCCCGCGCCCGCCGTCGTGGCCGCTGCCGGCTGTGGTTGCCGCGAACGGCAACAATGCAAAATACTCATCGTCAGCAAAGGGCAGGAGTTCTCCCGAGGCATCGCCGACTACGCCGTGGACATGGCCTGCAAGACCCGCAGCTCCCTGGTGGCCCTGAACATAGACGAGTCCGGACGGGACTTCGCCGGGTTCCGCAGCCAGGCCGAACGCAACATAGAATACTTCAATAAGAAGGCGGCCGACGCGGGCCTGACCTTCCGCCACGAGATCCAGCAGGGAGACGAGAACGCCATCGTCGCCCGGATGCACGAAAAAGACCCCAGCTTCCGTTACGTCATGGACGACTCCGCAGCCGTCTGCAAGAACAGGAGCAGTATTCCCGTGTACACCCGAGCTACGTTGCGGGCGAGATAAGCCCGCCCGCAGCGTAGAAACATCACGTTTCCCAAGGACGCAACATGACCCCAGAAATCATAACGGTCCTGGCCGTTCTCGTATTCGCCGTACTCCTCTTCATCTTCGAATGGGTCCGGGTGGACGTGGTCGGCATCATCATGATGGTGCTCCTGCCCCTGCTTGGCTTGGTCACGCCGCAACAGGCGATCAGCGGACTGAGCAGCAACGCCGTCGTCTCCATCATCGCCGTCATCATCATCGGCGCCGGGCTGGACAAGACCGGCGTAATGAACTCCATGGCCCGCATCATCCTGCGCTTCGCGGGCAAGAGCGAATCGCGCATCATGACGCTCATCGCGGGCACCGTGGCCATCATCTCCGGCTTCATGCAGAACATCGGGGCCGCCGCCCTGTTCCTGCCCGCGGCCAAACGCATCGGCAACCAGACCGGCGTGCCCGTGGGACGTCTGCTCATGCCCATGGGATTCTGCGCCATCATCGGCGGCTGCCTGACCCTGGTCGGCTCCAGCCCGCTGATCCTGCTCAACGACCTGATGGTCGTGGGCGGCAAGAAGTACGAGGCCTTCGGCCTGTTCAGCGTCACTCCCGTGGGCCTGTTGCTCGTGGCCGCCGCACTGATCTACTTCATCCTGTTCGGGCGTTTTATCCTGCCCAACAGGTCCGCCGACGAGAGTTCCGGCCCCATGTCCTCGATCCTGACGGGCACCTACAACAACGTCGGTTCCCTGTTCGAATTGGCCGTGCCCGAGGGCTGGACAAACGACTCCCCACTCAAGGCGCTGGACCTTCGGCCCATCTACTTCTGCACCCTGGTGGCCATCTGCCGCGAACACGGCAAACAGCACATCTTCGCCCCTCTGCCCGATGAGACCATCAGACCGGGCGACCAGATCGTGGTCGTGGGCCCGCAGGAATTCGTGGAGCACATGGCCGAGGATCTCGGCTGGGAGCTTCGGCCCGAGCTGACCACCTTTGCCGAGGAACTCTCTCCCAACAACGCGGGCATCATGGAGGGCATCGTCACTCCCCGCTCCGAATTCATGGGCAAGACCATCGCCGAACTGCGCATCCGGGAACGCTTCCAAGTTTCGCCCCTGGCTATCTTCCGGGGCGAAAAAATCTTCGTCAGCGGGCTTTCGGACATCATCATCGAGTCCGGCGACGCCCTGCTCCTGCACGGCCGCTGGGAGATGTTCCACATGCTCAAGGGGTTGCCCGACCTGGTCTTCACCGAGACCGTCAAGGGCGAGTTGTTGCGCACGGACAAGGCCAAGATCGCGCTCATGTGGCTGGCCGTGTCCCTGGTCATGATCCTCGGGTTCCACGTCCAATTGTCCATCGCGCTGTTGACCGGTGCCCTGGGCATGGTCCTGACCAAGGTCCTGACCATCGACGAGGCCTACCAGTCCGTGGACTGGATGACCGTCTTCCTGCTCGGCGGACTCATTCCGCTCGGCATGGCCTTCGAAAATACCGGCGCGGCCAAGTACATCGCGGACACCATTATGGCGGCCCTGGGCACGCCGTCCGCCCTGGTGCTGCTGGCGGTCATCGGCGTTCTGACTTCGTTCTTCACCCTGGTAGCCTCCAACGTAGGCGCCACGGTCCTGCTCGTCCCGCTGTCCATGAACATGGCGCTCAACGCGGGCGTGGACCCCAGGGTGGCCGCCCTGACCGTGGCCGTGGCCGCATCCAATACCTTCGTTTTGCCCACCCACCAAGTCAACGCCCTGATCATGCGTCCGGGCGGATACCGCACCATTGATTACGTCAAGAGCGGGGCCGGGATGACCGTGCTTTACATGGTTGTCATGCTGTCCGCCTTGATGTTATTCTACTGATCGCCGACGGGGCGCCGGTAATCGTTACCGGCGCCTTTTTTTTGGCAATTGAGGACTAAGCTACACGTAACCTATAGCCCGCAAAGGATTTTTTCATCGACACTACGCCTCGGCTAAGACGGACGCACGCCCGTCTCACACAGCCGTCCGGGGCGTTTTCGCCGTATTGAAGGAGAGAAACGAATGAAGACACCGTTGTCGAAAACCTTTGTCGAAACATTTCTCGGGAACGCGCCCGGATGGTACAAGCTGACCATCATCGCCTGTCTCGTGCTCAACCCCGTGCTCATGCTCACGGTAGGTCCGTTCGTGGCCGGGTGGGCGCTTATCGCCGAGTTCATTTTCACTCTGGCCATGGCGCTCAAGTGCTACCCGCTACCAGCGGGCGGACTGTTGGCCCTGGAAGCCGTGATCATGGGCATGACCACCCCCGAGACCGTGTACCATGAAGCCTTGAAGAACTTCGAAGTCATTCTGCTTCTGATCTTCATGGTCGCGGGCATCTATTTCATGAAGGACTTCCTCCAGTTCACCTTTACCCGCATCCTGGTGCGCGTGAACTCCAAGAAAATTATCGCCCTGCTCTTCTGTCTGGCCGGAGCCTTCCTGTCCGCCTTCCTCGACGCCCTGACCGTGACCGCCGTCATCATGGCCGTGGCCTACGGGTTTTACAACATCTACCACCGCTTCGTGTCCGGCAAGGGTTCCACCGACAGCCATGACCTGGTGGACGACGGCGCCGTCAAGGACACCAGCCGCGAGGAACTGCTCCAGTTCCGAGGCTTCCTGCGCAACCTGATGATGCACGGCGCCGTGGGCACCGCGCTCGGCGGCGTCTGCACCCTGGTGGGCGAGCCGCAAAACCTGCTCGTCGGCAGCGAGATGGGCTGGCACTTCGTGCCCTTCTTTCTGCATGCCGCGCCCGTGACCCTGCCGGTCCTCGTGGTCGGCCTGCTGACCTGCCTGCTGGTCGAACAATTCCATATATTCGGCTACGGCTACCAGCTTCCCGGCAACATCCGCTCCTTCCTGCTGGAAACCGCCGTGCAGATGGAAGAAAAACAGGGCACCAAGGGCAAGCTCAAGCTGGTCCTCCAGGCCTGTACCGGCATATGGCTGATCCTGGCCCTGGCCTTCCATTTGGCTGCGGTCGGCCTCATCGGCCTGTCGGTCATCATCCTGCTGACCGCCTTCACCGGCATCACCGAGGAGCACCAACTGGGCCACGCCTTCGAGGAAGCCCTGCCCTTCACCGCCCTGCTGGTGGTCTTCTTCTCCGTGGTCGCGGTCATCCACTCCCAGGAGCTGTTCACCCCGATCATCGAATTCGTCCTCAGTCTGAAGGGCCAAAACCAGTTGGTGGCCTACTTCATCGCCAACGGCCTGCTCTCCTCCATCTCGGACAACGTCTTCGTGGCCACGGTCTACATCTCCGAGACCAAGCTGCACTTCATCAACGTGCTGAACGCCATTCCCAACATCGGCATGACCGGCCAGGCACTCATGGCAAAGATGACGGACCCCCACCTGGCGCGGGCCGACGTGCTCGCCACGCTTCCGCAGGGCGCGGCGGCCCTGGTCAAGGAGACCATGGAGCACTTCGACAAGCTGGCCGTGGCCATCAACACCGGGACCAACATTCCGTCCGTGGCCACCCCCAACGGCCAGGCGGCTTTCCTGTTCCTGCTGACCAGCGCGCTGGCGCCGGTCATCCGCCTCTCCTACGGCAGGATGGTCCTGCTGGCGCTGCCATACACCATCACCATGTCCCTGACCGGGCTCATGGCCGTGTACGTTTTCCTTTAGAAAGCCGCCCAAAGGGCAACAAGCAAGGGCTCCCGAGAGTTACTCGGGAGCCCTTTTTATCGTCTTGATCCCGGCCCTTCGGGCCGACCGGCTATTTCAGATTGCGGTCGGCATATTCGAAATAACGCCCCGGCTTGATGCAGAACTCGTGGTCGAAATAAGCCGACGAGATCAGGAATTCGGCCGAGGAGCGGTTGCTGGCCGTGGGGATGTTGTAGAGCACGGCCAAGCGCAGGAGCGCCTTGACGTCCACGTCGTGGGGCTGGGGCTCCATCGGGTCCCAGAAAAAGAAGAGGATATCCACCTTGCCGTCGCTGATCATGGCTCCGAGCTGCTGGTCGCCGCCCAGAGGGCCGGACTTGAGGCGCAGGACTCGCTTGGGCTCCGCGCCGGGCATGCCGCCCTCGGCCAGCAGGGATTCCACCAGCCGCCCGGTGGTCCCGGTGGCGATCAGGTTGTGCGGGAGGAGGGCCTCCCGGTTGCAAGCGATGAAATCGAGCAGTTCGTCCTTGCAGTTGTCGTGGGCGACCACTGCGATATTTTTGATTCTGTCCATTGCGCCTCCGGGCGTCGTCTCGAATTCGGACCGGGTACCCCGCCCCGAAGATATGTCTACCACCCGGAACGGGCCCTCGACAAGCACCCTGAATCGTCGAGGCAGCCCCGGATTTCACCGACCCGTCTTGACGCGGAACGAATGGATAGTTACGATTCACGCAATCAATCCATGCGCAGGCATGAACGGTTGAGATGATCTAACAACCATGCCGCGAGGAGCCCCAAACCGGCCGTCACGGCGCTCAAAGGAGAAGAACCAATGCCCAGCAAGGAAGAACGACGCACGAAGGTCATCGAGGTTCTGAACACGGCCCGGTCCATGGAGCTCCAGGCCATCCATCTGTATATGAACCAGCATTACAACCTGGACGACATGGACTACGGCGAACTGGCCTCCAACATGAAGCTCATCGCCATCGACGAGATGCGCCATGCCGAGCAATTCGCCGAACGGATCAAGGAATTGGGCGGCGAGCCCACGGACAAGAAGTCCAAACCCGTGCAACGCGGCCAGAAAATCGACGTCATCTACGACTACGACTCCCACGAGGAAGATGACACCATCGACGCCTACAACCAATTCCTGCTGGTCTGTAGAGAGAACGGGGACTCCATCAGCGAGAAACTGTTCGAGACGATTCTCGACGAGGAACAGGCTCACTACAACTATTTCGACGCCATCAAAGGGCACATCGCCAACCTGGGCGACGCCTTCCTGTCCCGCATCGCCGGGACCCCCTCCTCCACGGGTCTGGCCGACCAGGGGTTTGTCATCAAGAACCAGGGCGCTTAGGCCCGCCATCCGTCTTCAATAACAAAGGCCCGGCCAGTCGAAACTGGCCGGGCCTTTTCCTTTTGCCGTACGCGACGATTAGTCGCAAATAACCGACTTGATGTTCACGAACTCGCGGATGCCGAAGTCGGAAAGCTCTCGGCCGAAGCCGGAACGCTTGATGCCGCCGAAGGGCAGGAGCGGGTCGCTGCGAACCTGGCCGTTGACCACCACCGAACCAGCCTCGATGCGCCGGGCCAACTCCAGGCCATGCTCGATGTCCCTGGTCCAGACCGAACCGCCCAGGCCGAAGGGGGTGTCGTTGGCCATGGCCATGGCCTGTTCCTCGTCCGTGGCCCGGAAGACCAGAGCCACGGGGCCGAAAAGTTCCTCGCGGCAAACCTCGGCGTCAAACGGCGCGTCAACAATGATGCTCAGGGGGTAGAAGGCGCCCTCGCCCTCGGGCAGGACACCGCCCTTGACGATCTTGCCGCCCGCGGCCTCGCAGCGCCGCACCTGGTCGTGCAGGTCCGCGCGCAGGCCGGTGGAGGACATGGGGCCGACCACGGTGTCCTCGGCCATGGGATCACCCATCTTGAGCTTGTCCATCTCCCGGCCCAGGGCTTCGACAAAGACGTCGAAGACCTCGTCCATGACGATGAAGCGCTTGGCCGCGATGCAGGTCTGCCCCGCGTTGCCGCAACGGGCGATGGCCGCGACGCCGGCGGCCTTGTCGATGTCCGCATCCGCCAGGACCACGAACGGATCGCTGCCGCCCAGTTCCATGACGCACTTCTTGAGACGCGCTCCGGCGGCCGCCGCGACCTTGCTCCCGGCGCCCTCGCTGCCGGTCAGGCTAACGCCGATGATCGAATCGAAGTCCAGGACCGCCTCCACCTGGCGCGCTCCGATAAGCAGGGTGCGGAAGACGTTGTCGGGAAAGGCGGATTCGCGGAAGGCGGATTCGATGGCCAGGGCGCACTGAGGCACGTTCGAGGCGTGCTTCAAGACCATGGTGTTTCCGGCCATGAGCGCGGGCGCGGCCACGCGCAGGACCTGCCAGAAGGGGAAATTCCAAGGCATGACCGCCAGGACGGTGCCCATGGGAGCGAAGTCCACGAAGGCCTCCCGTCCGCTGCCGGACACCGGCCGGGAAGCCAGCATGGCCTCGCCGTTTTGGGCGTAAAATTCACACACGCCCGCGCACTTGAGGGCTTCGGTCCGGCCGAAGCTCACGGGCTTGCCCATTTCCTCGGCCATGAGGGCGGCGAATTCGTCCGCCCGGGCCCGGAGCACCTGGGCCAGGCTGATCAGGCACTCGGCGCGGTGGGCGAAATCGGTGTTCTTCCAGACGGCATATCCCTCGGCCGTCTCGCGCACGGCGGCGGCGGTCTGTTCGGGGGTAAATTCGTCGAATTGCTTCGTGACCGTGCCGGTCAAGGGATTGGTGCTCTGCAAAGGCATGTTGCTACTCCGAAAATAAGGTTGAAACACTCCGGGACAGGTCGTCCGGAACGCGACAACCGGGTTCCAGTGATGCGGGATTGCGGCCGGGTTAAATGGCCGGTCCAGGCCAAATTCCGGGCTTATGCCAGAACGCCGGGGTTGTCCAGCATCAAGTCCCCCCGGGCATGATCGGCCCCGGCCACGCATCGCGGCAAAGAGCCGCCCCGGGCGCCATTAGGGCTGGACAAACCCGACGGATTCGCGGAACCTGGATGCGCCGAGGCCAGGGGGCGGGAGAATGCCCGCCATGGTCGCACGGGCAGACAACCCCCCGCCGGGGAGAATCACCCAAGGATCACTGCATGCGCATCAAAAAGGTATTGGTTTCCGGAGGCGCCGGCTACATAGGCACCCACACCTGCATCGAGCTGATCGACGCGGGATACGACATAATCTGCGCGGACAACTTCAGCAACAGTTCGCCTGTGGCCATGAAGCGGGTGGAACAGATCACGGGCGCCCGCATCCCGGTGCACCGCATGGACTTCTGCAAGCTGGACGAGGTCGAAGCCCTGTTCCGCGAGGAGGCCATCGACGCCGCCATCCACTTCGCCGGGTACAAGGCCGTGGGCGAGTCCGTGGCCAAGCCGCTGATGTATTACGAAAACAACCTCCTCAGCCTGATCAACCTGTGCAAGGCCATGGGCCGGAACACGGCCCGAAACATCGTCTTCAGTTCCTCGGCCACGGTCTACGGCCTGTCCGACCGGCTCCCCCTGACCGAAGAGACTCCTACAGAAGCCTACAGCTCCTATGGCCGCACCAAGCTGTACATCGAGGAAATCCTGAAGGACCTCCACGCGGCCGAACCGGGATGGAACATGTCCGTCCTGCGCTATTTCAACCCGGTGGGCGCGCACCCGTCGGGGCTTATCGGCGAAGACCCGGCGGATATCCCCAACAACCTCATGCCGTACATCGCCCAGGTGGCCGTGGGACGGCTGGAAAAGCTGCGCATCTTCGGCGATGACTACGACACCCCCGACGGTACGGGAGTGCGCGACTTCATCCACGTGGTGGATCTGGCCCGGGGCCACGTGGCCGCCCTGCGCAAGCTTGAGGAAGAGCCCGGCTACACGGTCCACAACCTGGGCACGGGCAAAGGATGCAGCGTGCTCGAATTGGTCCACGCCTTCGAACGGGTCAACAACGTGCCCATCCCCTACGAAATCACGGCCCGCCGCCCCGGCGACGTGGCCGCCAACTACGCCTCCACGGACAAGGCCCGCCGCGAATTGGGCTGGGAGGCGACCCACACCATCGACGACATGGTCCGAGACACCTGGAACTGGCAGTCCAAGAACCCCAACGGCTACCGGGACGCGACGGAATAAGGGTCCCGCGACGGCGCGCTGCAACGCGCTCTCCTGCCGGGGGACGCCCCCGTGTGATAGCCTTCCGGCGCGACGCCCCGGGAAAGCGGGCCACGGGCCGCTTGGCGGCGTCATTGGCTTTTCAAAGACAGGTTGTGCTTGTTCAGCAACTCGTACAGGCGGGCTCGGGAAAGGCCGGAAAGCTTGCAGGCCGTGGCGATGGAAGCGCCGCTCAACTGGACCAGCCGCCGCAGGTAGATCTGCTCCATGGCTTCCACGGCATCCTGCCGGGCGGCCTTCATGGTCGGGAACCCTTCGGCGGGCACGGACAGGATATGGGGAAGCGGCAACGGGCCTTTTTCCCGGGGCGGAACGCCGCTCCCGTCCATCTCCTGGAACACGCGGCGCATGCGCAGTTGCCGGGGGAGATGGTGAAGCCCCAAACTGTGGGAGAAGCGCGCCTTCTGAAGCGCGGCATGAAGAACGTCGGCCAACTGGGCCACGTTGCCGGGCCAGTCGTAAAGTCCGAGGGTCTCCAGAAACCCGGGCTCCACTTCCTTTTCTTCCATACCGCTCTCCCTGCACAGGATGGGAAGATAATATCGGGCCAGCAACTCGATGTCGCCGTTTCGTTCGCGCAGGGGCGGCAACTCGATGAGAAAGGACTGAAGCCGGTAATGGAGATCACGGTGAAATTCACCCCGGGCCACCAGATCCTCAAGGTTTCGGCTGGAGGCTGCGACCAGCCTGAAATCGCCACGAGACTCCTTGCCGGGAGCAAGCGGACGGGCGGCCCGATCCTCCAGGACCCGAAACAGGGCCTTCTGGACGTCCAGGTCGAGTTCGCCGATTTCATTCATGAACAAGGTACCGCCGTACGCCAGGTGAACCAAGCCTTTGCGGTCCTGATCCGTCCCGGTGGACGCGCCCCCCATACGCCCGAACAACAGGCTCTCGGCCAGAGGTCGGGGGAGATTGGCACAATCCGCCACGATGTAGCGGCCGTTCTTGCGGTCACTCCTGTTGTGCAGCGCCCGGGCGAAAAGTCTCTTGCCGGTCCCGGGTTCACCGATGATGAGCACGTTGCCCACACCCCCGGCGGAAATGGCCAGCCGTTCCCGACACAGGTTGAAAGCCGGACTGTCGCCGACAATCCCCTCGTGGTCCGAGGCCTCGGTTTGCCCTCGCCGCGCGGCCCTCTGCCACACCAGGTCCCGGACAACCTCGCGGATGCGCTCTTCCGGGACAGGCTTGACCAGACAGTGCTTGACCCCAGCGGTGAACGCCTGGGGAATGCGGTCCGAATCCGCTTTTTCCGCGAGCATGACAAAATCCGCATCCGGCGCCAGTTCGATCAGTCGGGGGAGATCACGCAACCCGCCGCCCCCGCGCAGGGCGGAGGCCAGAAAGACGATGTCGAAACGGCTGCCCTCAAGCCGGGTGAAACCTTCCGGCCCGGAATGGGCGCGGCAGCAGTCGTGGCCCATATCGTCGATCGCGGACTTGATGACGGCGCACTGAATCGGATCGCCATCAATCACCAGTATCTTTCCCATGGCAAGTCCCACCCTCCAGCCTTTACCCGCAACGCGGACGGACCGGGATTCAAACCGGACAACAGACACGAATCCACCTTCGCTATACGCAAACACTGGTTTTTCTGTCCATAGGGAAAACTCACGTTTCCATTTTCCCCGGAAGCCGACGGAGCCGCCCCCATCACCGTCCGCCAGGCACGCGGGAACAGGCAACGCGACGCTTCCGGCTGGCGCGGCGGCGCGCAGTCCGCCCGGCAAAACCGAGGGGATATCGTCACCAATTACAGGTTGATCCTTTACACGCCGCCAAGGATACTTATTTGAATAGGAACGACCAACCCACATTCATTCGTGAAAGGAGCAATATCATGGGCGAAAGAACCGGTATTATCACGTTCCAAGGCAATCCGTTGACCTTGATCGGCCCTGAAATCAAAGTCGGCGACACCGCGCCCGACTTCACCGTGACCGCCAACGACCTCTCCCCCGCCACCCTGTCCGATTTCTCCGGCAAGATGCTGGTCATCGCTTCTGTGCCCTCCCTGGACACCCCGGTTTGCGATATGGAGACCCGCCGTTTCAACACCGAGGCCTCGTCCCTGGGCGACGGAGTGAAAATCCTGACCGTCAGCATGGATCTGCCCTTTGCCCAGGCCCGCTGGTGCGGCGCGGCCGGAATCGAAGCCGTGCAGACCCTTTCCGACCATGCCCAGGCTTCCTTCGGCGAGAACTGGGGCACGCTCATCAAGGAGCTGCGCCTGTTGACCCGCGCCGTCTTTGTAATCGGCAAGGACGGCAAGGTCGCCTATGTCCAATATCTCAAGGAAATCACCGAGGAACCCGACTACGAGGCCGCCCTGAAGGTGGTCCGGGAGCTGGTCGGCTAATCCCGTTCCCACGCGAAACGCAGAAAACAACGGCCCGGAAGGCATCCCCTTCCGGGCCGTTTTGTATCCAACCGACGGCAAAGCAGGACATCCCCTCCCTTTCCCCGGCTTGACGCTCCAACTGAAACAGGGGGTTGGCATTGCACCCGGCCCGCTGTGGCAATGTCTGCATGCGCACGCATGTTGCCCAGACGATTCCCGACAGGAAGATGGCCCCCCGACCCGATTCGCCCATACGGACAGGGCTTGCCTTTTGTTTCGCATTTTAATATCAATACATCTTGATATACGAATTTAACTGCGATACCAATGGCCGGGCAATCGGTTCCTTCGCGAGCGATAGCCCGATCCGACAAACAAAGCGCGGCATGACGGACGGACCGGAGGCGGCGCAAAGCCGCTCCGGGACAGAAATCCCGCCACAAGGACAGACCATGAAAATCATCGATCGCATCCGGGACAACGGCCCCTTCCTTTCCCTTGAATTCTTCCCACCCAAGGAACGCGGCCAATGGCCCCGTTTCTTCGACCAGGTGGACCGACTGGCCGGGCTCGACCCGTTATTCGCTTCGGTCACCTACGGGGCGGGAGGCTCGTTCCGGGACAACACGCTGGAAATCGCGGCCGAGGTGCACGGGCGGTTCGGGCTGACGGTCATGTCGCATCTGACCTGCGTGGGCGCGGAAAAGCGGAGCGTGGCCGAGTACATCGACCGATTGCTGACAGCGGGCGTGGGCGATGTCCTGGCCCTGCGCGGAGACATGCCTGGCAACGATCCGACGGGAGCCTGGAAGGATTTCCGGCACGCCTCGGACTTGGTGGATTTCGTGCGCCGGGGATGGCCGGAGATGGGCGTGGCCGCGGCCTGCTACCCAGACGCCCACCCCGAGTCCCCGTCCATCGACGACGACCTGCGTTGGACCTGCCACAAGTTCAACACCGGTGCGGAATTCGGCGTGACCCAATTGTTCTTCGACGTGCGTCGATACCAGGACATGGTGCGGCGGCTCCGCTCCCGGGGCATCGACAATCCCGTGGTGCCGGGCATCCTGCCGGTCCTGGCCATGCAGTCCCTGGATCGCATCCTGTCGCTGTGCGGAGCAAACATTCCGCTCAAGCTCTACCTGGAAATCCGGGAGGCGTTCGACACCGGCGGAGACGAGGCCGTGCGGCGCAAGGGAGTGGAGATCGCCCGACGGCAAATCCACGAACTACTCGCCTTGGGAGCACCCGGCATCCACTTGTATTCACTCAATAATGCCGACGTATGCCTAGACATTCTCCGAGGCGTCCCGGAGCTGTGCGGCTGAGATGAATCGTCCATCACGGCGAATCCGCTCTTGCGCTTCGCCAATCCTTTGGCTAGTCTTACGCCGTTCCAGATGTCCTTCAGGTGGCCATGGGCCATAACAGGGAATCCGGTGCGAAGCCGGAGCGGTCCCGCCGCTGTGATCCCCGTAAGAATGTCCAGCCCAACATGCCACTGCCGCAAGGCGGGAAGGCGGGCCGGGCGGGGAAAGCCAGAAGACCTACCTGAAGCGTTTCCTGCCGAATGCGGTTCGCGGAACCCGCATGCGGACAAGAATGCGTATTACCCGACAACCGTCGTCAGGACTCGCGGTGCTGCCGCGAGATCCGTTCATCGGCGACAATGCAGGCGATTTTGTTGCGGCCGCACCTCGTGCGGCGCGCACCCTTCCGCGTCTCACGCCTGCAAGAGACATTCAATGCCCAGCAAAATCCTCAAGCGTGACGGATGCATCGAGACCTGGTCCACCAAACGGATCGGCAACGCCATTTTCAAGGCCCTCCAGGGCAGCGGCATCAAGGACCCGCTGCTCGCCGACCGGCTGGCCAGAAAAGTGGAAAAAAAGCTCACGGATGTGGACATCCCCGAGCAGGAACAGGTCCAGGACATGGTCCAGGAAGTCCTCATGGATGCCCGCCTGTTCAAAGTGGCCGAGCGGTACATCATCTACCGCGAAAAGCGGCGCGAACTGCGCTCCCAGGACGAAGCGTTCCTGGACATCGCCAAGGTAACCGACAGCTACCTGAACAACGTCGACTGGCGGGTCAACGAAAACTCGAACATGACCCATTCCTACCAGGGGCTGATCCTGCATATGGCGGGCGCGGTCCAGGCCCGGTACATGCTTGAAAAGTACCCCGAGGAAGTCCGTCTGGCCCACACCCACGGCTACTTCCACATCCACGACCTGTCCTTCGGTCTGGCCGGATACTGCTCCGGCTGGTCCCTGCGCGACCTGCTGCTCGAAGGATTCAACCTGCGCGATCGTTGCTCGTCCACCCCGGCCAAGCACTTCGACGCGGCCTGCGGACAGATAGTCAATTTCCTCGGCACCCTCCAAAATGAGTGGGCCGGGGCCCAGGCCTTCAACAACGTGGATACCTATCTGGCCCCGTTCATCCGCAACGACGGCCTGAGCTACCACGACGTCAAGCAGCAGCTCCAGAAGCTGCTGCACAACCTGAACGCCACCTCGCGCTGGGGTGGACAGTCGCCGTTCACCAACTTCACCCTGGACTTCCAACCGCCCGCGCACATCGCCAAGGAACCGATCATCATCGGCGGCGAGTTCAAGGACTCCACCTACGGCGAATACGCCGAGGAAATGGCCATGTTCAACCGCGCCTTCCTGGAAGTCATGCTCGACGGCGACGCGGACGGACGCATCTTCTCCTTCCCCATCCCCACGTATAACGTGACCAAGGACTTCCCCTGGGAATCCGAGGAAGGCAAGCTGCTCCTGAAGATGACCGCCAAGTACGGCGCGCCCTACTTCCAGAACTTCATCAACTCGGATCTGAATCCCGAAGACGTGCGCTCCATGTGCTGCCGGTTGCAGATGGACCTGCGCGAGATCCGCAAGAAGACCGGCGGCCTGTTCGGCGCGGGCGACCTGACCGGCTCCATCGGCGTGGTCACCCTGAACCTGCCCAAGCTGGCCTATCTGGCCCACAATGAAGAAGACTTCATGGACCTGATCACCGAGTACGCCCGCCTGGCCTCGGAGTCCCTGGAATTCAAGCGCAAGGTGGTCCAGCAGAACCTGGACGCGGGCATGTTCCCGTTCTCCCGGCGCTACCTCAAGAACGGTTTCAAGGGCCACTTCTCGACCATCGGGCTCATCGGCGGCCATGAGGCGTGCATGAACCTGCTGCACAAGGGGCTCGACACGCCGTCCGGATCCCACCTCATGCAGCGGGTGCTCAAGCTCCTGCGTCGGCTGGTGGTCCAGTTCCAGGAAGAGACCGGCAACCTGTACAACCTCGAAGCCACGCCCGGCGAAGGCACCTGCTACCGGCTGGCCAAAATCGACCGCGAGCTGTACGCCGACATCTACACCTCGGGCGACGAGACCCCCTACTACACCAACTCCACCCTGTTGCCCGTGGGCATCAGCTCGGACGTGTTCTTCGCTCTGGAACACCAGAACGCCTTGCAGACACTGTACAACGGCGGCACGGTCTTCCACACCTTCCTGGGCGAGGCCGCCCCGGACGAGGAGAGCGTGAAGAACTTCCTGATCAAGGCAATGAGCAAGACCAAGATCCCATACATCTCGGTCACGCCGACCTTCTCCATCTGCGAGGATCACGGCTACCTCTACGGCGAGCACTTCCACTGCCCGACCTGCGACAAGGAAACCGAGGTCTATACCCGCGTGGTCGGCTACTACCGCCCGGTGGGGCGCTGGAACAAGGGCAAGCAGCAGGAGTACAAGGACCGCATGGAATACTCGGAGCAGAGCTTCTGCCGTCCGGCCTGCGCCCCCGCCTGCGTCCCCGTGGCCGAACCCGCCGGTGAATCCGTGAGCGAGCCCGCCGCCTGACGAACCCCGGGGAATCGATGATACTCGACGCAAACCAGCTCGCCTCCATACGGCAGCACAACGACGAGGAATTGCGAAGGGGAAGCCGCGCTACGCACGGCTACCCCGCCCGCACGGTGCAGGACCTGTTGCACACGATCGAAACCCTGAAGAAAGAAAAGAAGAAGTGGAAGAAGCTGGCCCAGGACCGGGGCAAGGCCCTCAAGACCATCAGGGATCTGACCTCGGAATAGTCCCCAGCCATCCACCGATTCGGCGCTTCGCATCCCTACAAGGCCTGGAAGGTTTTCCTTCCAGGCCTTTTTCGTCGGCTCGACGAAGACCGCCACACATCCAGGCCCTCTTGCCGTCATCCCCCGTCCATTCCCCAACCTTCGCAGTTCTACTATTCTCATTATCATTCGTGTTAGTTGACACGTTTTTTTAAATAGTGCTATTTAGCGCAATCTTTTTAAAAACGCGTACTCAAAGTGAGGAGTTCATGCACGGTTTCCCCCAATCCCGCGCGGGCAGGTTGGTCCTGACCGCAGTGTTCGGCCTGTTGGTTCTTGCCACCCTGGGCGCAACCCCGGCCCTGGCCAAGGACACGCTCACCCTGGCGATCAAGGGCGAACCCGAGGACGGATACGATCCGACCATGGGCTGGGGCCGCTACGGCAATCCCCTGTTCCAGTCCACCCTGCTCAAACGGGACGAGCAACTGAACATCATCAACGACCTGGCCACGGCAGCCGAACTGGCCGATGGGGGGCTGGCCTGGAACGTGACCATCCGCCAGGACGCCAAATTTTCCGACGGGTCCCCGCTGACCGCCGAGGATGTGGCTTACACCTTCAACACCGCGGCCAACGCGGGCGGCAAGGTGGACCTGATCAACATGGACAAGGCCGAGGCCACTGGCGCGTACACCGTGCGGATCACCCTCAAAAAGCGTGACACGACCTTCATCAACCGGCTGGTCAGCCTGGGCATCGTGCCCAAGGCCCTGCACGGCCCCGATTATGCCCGCAAGCCCATTGGGTCCGGCCCCTACCGGATGGTCGAATGGAACGAGGGCCAGCAGATGATCGCCGAGATCAATCCCTATTATTACGGCGACAAGCCCTTTTTCAAACATCTGGTCTTTCTGTTCACCGACGAGGACACCTCCTTCGCCGCGGCCAAGGCGGGCAAGGTGGACGTGGTCGTGGTCCCGCAGGTCCTGGCCTTGCAGTCCCTCCCCGGCATGGTCCTCCATCCGGTGAAAAGCGTGGACAACCGGGGACTCATGTTCCCCTACCAGCCCAACACCGGCAAGACCACTGACCAGGGCGCGCCCATCGGCAACAACGTCACCGCCGACCCGGCCGTCCGCAAGGCCATCAATGTGGCCATCGACCGCAAGTTGCTGGTCCAGGGCGTACTCGAAGGATTCGGCCGACCGGCTTACGGCCCCTGCGACGGCCTGCCTTGGGACAACCCGGAAAACATCTTCAAAGACGCCGACCCGGATGCGGCCCGCAAGCTTCTGTCCGACGCAGGTTGGAAGGATTCCGACGGCGACGGCATCGTGGAGAAGAACGGCGTCAAGGCGGAATTCACCATCATCTATCCGGCCGACCGGTCCATCCGCCAATACCTGGCCCTGGCCGTGGCCGACATGCTCAAGCCGGTGGGCATCCATGCGGTGGTCGAAGGCAAGCGCAGCTGGGACGAGATCAGGCACCTGATGCACTCGAACGTCATCGTCTTCGGCTGGGGAGCGCACGACCCCATCGAGGTCTACCAGCTCTACTCCAGCCACCACGCGGGTGAAGGATTCAGCAACGGCGGCTACTACATCAATCCCCAAGTGGACAAATACCTGGACCAAGCCATCGCCGCCCCGAATTACGAGGCCTCCCTCGCCTTCTGGAAGAAGGCCCAGTGGGACGGCACCACCGGGTGCAACGCCCATGGCGACGCGCCCTGGGCCTGGCTGGTCAACCTGGAACACACCTACTTCGTCAACGAGCATCTGGACGTGGGCGTCTCCCAGGTGGAGCCCCACGGGCACGGCTGGCCCATCACGGCCAACATCCAGAAATGGACCTGGAAGGATTAACCCTTGCCTCCCGGCGGCGCGGCCCTCCCCGCGCCGCCGGAACCAGGACGTAACATGCACCCCATCTCCCCCTCCTTCTGTCTGGGCAAGCTCGGACGGCTCGCACTGATCCTGTCGCTGGTCTCGGTCCTGGCCTTCACCCTGGTTTCCCTGTCGCCGGTGGACCCGGTATCCGCCTACATCGGCATCGACCGCATGCAGATCAGCACCGCCCAGGAACAGCGCATCATCGAACGCTGGGGACTCGAAAAACCCGCGCCCGAACGGTTCCTCATTTGGGCGAAGCATGCGCTCCAGGGCGACCTGGGCCGCTCCATGATCTTCAACGAACCCGTGACCACGGTCATCGGCAAGCGGTTCGCCACCTCGCTCTGGCTTATGGCCACGGCCTGGGTGCTGTCCGGGCTGCTCGGCTTCGTCCTCGGGGTGATCGCGGGCACCAACCGCAATTCCCCGGCGGACCGGTTCATCCGCGTATACAGTTATACCCTGGCCTCAACCCCGTCATTCTGGATGGGACTGGTGTTGCTGGCCGTGTTTTCAGTGGCCCTGGGCTGGACGCCCATCTGCTGCGCCACCCCGCCGGGCGTGTCGCCAGCGGACGCCACCCTGTGGCAGCGGCTGCATCACCTGATCCTCCCGGCGGCCACGCTGTCGGTCATCGGCGTGGCCCAGATCGCCCTGCACACCCGCGAAAAGACCATCGATGCCATGAACAGCGAGTATGCCCTGTTCGCCCTGGCTCAAGGGGAATCCAGGACGGGCGTGGCCTGGCGGCACGCGGTGCGCAACGTGGCTTTGCCCGCCGTGACCCTCCAGTTCGCCTCCCTGGGGGAGCTGTTCGGCGGCTCGGTCCTGGCCGAGCAGGTCTTTTCCTACCCGGGCCTGGGCAAGGCCACGGTGGAGGCGGGCATCCGCGGCGACGTGCCCCTTTTGCTCGGCATCACCCTGTTCAGCGCCGTGTTCGTATTTTCCGGCAACCTCATCGCCGACATCCTGTACGGCGTGCTTGACCCGCGCATCCGCATCGGTGCGGAGGAGGCTCGATGACCCCCGCGGCAGCTTCCCCCACCCTGTCCGAACGCCTCTACCCCGTGGCGGAACGGCTGCGTCTATCGGACGGCCGGGGCCGCGCCGCCTGGGCGGCAGGCCTGTGCCTGGTCTACTTCGCGGTCCTGATCGCAACCTCCCGGCTCATGGGCGACGCCGGGCTGAGCACGGATTTTCTGCACAAGAAGCTGCCGCCCTGCCTGGAATACCCCTTCGGCACGGACTGGCTGGGCCGCGACATGCTGGTGCGTACCACCAAGGGACTGACCCGCAGCCTGGGCATCGGGCTGCTGGCGGCCACGGTCAGTTCCGTGGTCTCGGCCGTGCTCGGCACCCTGTCCGCAACCATGGGCAAGAAGACCGACGCGGTGGTGACCACGCTCATCGACCTGGTCATGGCCACCCCGCACCTGGTCCTGCTCATCCTGGTCTCCTTCGCCTGCGGCGGCGGGGCCACCGGGGTAATCATCGCCGTGGCCGTGTCCCACTGGACCCGGTTGGCGCGCATCATCCGGGCCGAAATCCTGCAGCTCAGGCAGGCGGAATTCGTCATGGTCTCGCGCCGGCTCGGCCGCTCGCCCTGGTGGATCGCCCGCAAACACATGCTCCCGCATATCGTGCCCCAGTTCACCATCGGATTGATCCTGCTCTTCCCCCACGCCATCCTGCACGCGGCCGGACTGACCTTCCTTGGGTTCGGGCTCTCCCCGCACAACCCGTCCATCGGCATCCTGTTGTCCGAGTCCATGCGCCACATCTCGACCGGCTACTGGTGGCTGGCCATCCTTCCCGGCCTGTCCCTGCTGGTCACGGTCAAACTCTTCGATGTCCTGGGCAACAGCCTGCGCGTCATCACCGATCCCAAAACCAGCCAGGAGTAGCCATGCTGTCCGTCCAAAACCTGTCCATCGAATTCAGCCGCTACGGCTCGGGCCGTCAACGACGGACCCTGCACCCGGTGCGCGACCTGTCGCTGACCGTCGAGGCCGGGGAGATCGTGGCCGTGGTCGGCTCCAGCGGCTCGGGGAAAAGCCTGTTGGCCCACGCAATCCTCGGTTTGCTGCCGAAAAACGCCCGGGTCTCCGGCGAGATCCTGTTCCAGGATGAACCCGTGACCGCACGGACCGTAACCCGGCTGCGCGGCAGACGGATCGCCCTGATTCCCCAGTCCGTGGCCTACCTGAACCCGCTGTGCAAGGTGGGCGGGCAGGTCTACCGCGCCTCGCGCCTGAGCGGCCGATGCCGCCACGACGCGGCCCGGAACACGGACCAGGCCTTCGACCGCTATCGGCTGGCGAGCGGCGTCAAGGCCATGTACCCGTTCCAGGTGTCCGGCGGCATGGCCCGGCGGGTGCTCACGGCCACGGCCACGGCAGGGGACGCCGACCTGCTCATCGCGGACGAGCCGACCACCGGCCTGGATGCCGAGGTGGCCCGCCAGTCCCTGTCCCACCTCCGCGAACTGGCCAACGCGGGCAAGGGAATCGTGCTCATCACCCACGACATCGACGCAGCCGTGCGGATCGCGGACAGGGTGGCGGTGATCTATGCCGGGACCACGGTGGAACTGGCCCCGGCAACGGCCTTCCTCGGCGCGGGGCAACTTCGCCACCCGTACACCCGGACGCTATGGAGCGCCCTGCCCCAACAGGATTTTCGCTATGTAGCCGGAAACCAGCCCATGGAGGATTGCCTGGTGGAAGGGTGCATCTACGGCGACCGTTGCGCCGGACGGACCGAGGAATGCCGCCGCCCCCAACCTCTGCGCGCCGTGGACGACGGCCGGGTGAGGTGCTGCCATGCTTAAGGGAGACCGGCTCTTTTTCCGTTACGAGACCACACCGTGGATCATTGAGGACCTGAACATCGAAATTCAGCCCGGCGAAGTGGTCGGCCTGCCCGGCCCCAGCGGCCGGGGCAAGTCCACCCTGGCCAAACTCCTGGCCGGACACCTCGCCCCGCAGCAAGGCCGCATCTCCTGCGACGGCCAACCGCTGCCCATGAACGTCTTCTGCCCGGTGCAGCTTATTTTCCAGCATCCGGAACTGACCATGAACCCGCGCTGGAAGCTTCGCGACAGCCTGTGCGAAGGCTGGCAACCCGATCAACGCGCCCTCCAGGCCCTGAACATCGAGCCCGCCTGGCTGTCCCGCTACCCCCACGAACTGTCCGGCGGCGAACTCCAGCGGCTGGCCCTGGCCCGGGTCCTGTCCCCGCGCACGCGCTATCTCCTGGCGGACGAAATGACGGCCATGCTCGATCCCAATACCCAAGCCCTGGTCTGGGACGCGGTCCTCCACTGGGCCGACCGGCACGGGGCGGGCGTCCTGGCCATCAGCCACGACCGCCACCTGCTGGCCCGGGTGGCCCACCGCATCGACGACACCTTCGCGCCCCGGGAATTCGAGGAACCCCGTAAGCCCTGCCGAGCCGCCGCCTGACCGGTGCGCCCCCCTTCGGCCCCGGCCGCACGCGAACAAACGCTTGACAAAAAGGCACCTCTGGCCGGAATGATGGCATCAGTGGATCCCCGTCAACCTCCCTTGTCTGTTCGAGGTGTTTCATGGCCGCTCGTTCCCGTTCCAAGCCGGGTGGAAAACGCCGCCCCAAACGCGCCGCGCGCGCGGGTACGACGGGTCGCGGGCAACCTTCCGGCCAGGCGCGGGACGCACTCGCCGCCCGCATAGCCGAAGACGGCATGACGGCCTTCGTCGCGGTCCTGCGCCCGGCGGACGACGCGGCCGAGGTCTCACGAACCGAGGCGCTCCACCAGGCCGTTCACGACGCCTACGCCCGGCTCGACGCCATGCTGGAGGAACTGGCCCCGGACCCGCCGCTGGCCTGCCACCAGGGGTGCATCCACTGCTGCTACAACCAGGTGGCCCTGACCGAGCCGGAAGCCCTGTACCTGGGCCGACATCTACTGGAAACGCGCGACGCGCGGGAACTCCGGGACCTGGAAGCCCGGACGCGCGCCCTGGCGGAAAGACTGAAAGGCAAAAGCTGGCAAGACATCGGCATGGCCCGGCACCGTCTTCCCTGCCTGTTTCTGGAAAACGGCGGCTGCTCGGTCTATCCCGCCCGCCCCCTGGCCTGCCGGGGCTGGAACTCGGTAGACGCGGACCGCTGCCTGCAAAGCAACCTGTCCGGCAACGCCCTGACTCTCATAGAAAACCACCCCGTCATCCGGCAGATGGCCGACGCCGTCCAGAGCAGCCTCCTGCTTGGAGCCAACGCCCTGGGGTTGGAGGCGGGGTACCTGCTCATGGCCCGCGCGACGTTGCTCCTCCTGGAGAACGGCGCGCAACAAGGCGTCCCGGAACAAACCGCCGATTGGCTGCGCGGCTCCCCCTTCTTCGGCAGGAAGAAGACCTGGTGACCCCGCGCCCGGCGGGCTCTTCGCCCCGCGTTGCGGTTATTTTCCCTTGACGGGATTTAATCGCTTGATTAACAGTTCTGCCTATGACGAACAAAGAACGCATCTTTCTGGCCGGAGCCGAGCTTTTCGCCAAGGGGACCTACGACAGCGTCGGCATTCGCGAGATCGCCCAGAAGGCCGACGCGAACAGCGCCATGATTTCCTATTATTTCGGCAATAAGACAGGCCTGCTGCGCGAGATTTTCATTCGCTTCAAGCAACTGTTGAGCTTCGAGATCCGGCAGGCCGTCGAACAGGCCCGGGACACCACTGAACTGTGCTCCATCTTCGTTCGCAAAGTCATCAAAAACGCCAGGGCCAACCGGAACATTTATCTCGTCGGGCTTCGGGAGCTCAATCGCGACTCCGCGGAGCTTCAGGACCTCCGCACGGAGTTGGTCGAATCCAACTGGGAATTCTTCTACGCCAATGCCGCAAAATTCAAAATATCCGGCACCCGCGCTGGATCGGGACGGCCCATTGTCCTGACGGGCATCCTGGGGCTAATCTTTTCGGACTACCTGCTTGGCGGCGGCGACTGCATCGACCAAAAGGCCGCGTCCGAGACCTATGTCGAAACCATCACCCTGATGCTGCAACTGGGGTTGCCCGGCTACTGGGCATAATTTTCGCGGGCCGCTGCAAACCGGCCCTTGTGGATGCAAAGTTGATTACGGAACACCGAGATGGCAACGCAAAACGTCCAGGCCGCGGCGCGATGACCGCCCCGTCAACCCAGAACGTATCCAGGCCATCCCGCAACGCAAGAAAAGGAACCCGCACAATGGATATCCCACGCATCTTCACCATTACGGAAAGCGCCCACCGCATCCATAACCCGTTCACCCCGGAAAAGCTCGCCACCCTTGGCGCGGCATTGCGCCTGGAACCGGGCGCCCGCGTGCTCGACCTCGGCAGCGGTTCAGGCGAAATGCTGTGCACCTGGGCGCGCGATCACGGAACCACCGGCGTCGGCATCGACATGAGCAGCCTGTTTTCCGGGCAGGCAAAACAGCGCGCCGAGGAACTCGGGGTCGCCGACCGGGTCGAATTCATCCATAACGACGCCGTCGGCTATGTCGCCGACGAAAAGGTCGATCTGGCGGCCTGCCTCGGCGCCACGTGGATCGGCGGCGGAATCGCGGGCACCATTGAACTGCTGGAGAAGAGTCTCCGCCCCGGCGGGATCATCCTCATCGGCGAGCCCTATTGGCTGCGGTTGCCGCCCACGGAAGATATCGCCCGGGGGTGCCTCGCCGGATCCATCTCCGACTTTCTGCCCCTTCCGGAACTGCTCACGTCCTTCGCCGACCTCGGCTACGACGTCGTAGAAATGGTTCTGGCCGATCAAGACGGCTGGGACAGATACGAAGCGGCCAAATGGCTGACCATGCGCCGATGGCTCGAAGCCAATCCCGATGACGACTTCTCGGCCGAAGTTCGGGCTCAACTGACTTCGGAGCCGAAACGCTACGCCGCGTACACCCGCGAGTACCTCGGATGGGGCGCATTCGCGCTGATGGCGCGATAACGGCCACAGCCGACCCGGCGGCGCGGCAAACGGCCCGTTCAAAGGCAATAGCCGACCGGCAAGACAACAACTCGAAACACCGGGGCTGCGGGAGACAGGCAAGGCCATCATCCGACGCAGTCCCCCTTTTTTTAATCTTCAATTAATCAAACGATTGATTATATTCCATCGAGGAACGTTTCATGAAACGAATCATCGCCCTTCTTTCGTTCTTGCTTCTCCTGACGGGAGGCTGCCGCGAAGAGCAGCCCGGGAAGGAGATTATTCGCCCCGTGAGGGCCTACCGCATCGACAGGAACGTCATGCCCGAAACCCGCTACTTCCCCGGCAAGGTGCGAGCGGCGAAAAAGGCGGGCCTCGCCTTCCGCATATCCGGGCAGATTGTCCGGCTGGATGTGAAGGAAGGCGACAGCGTGCGGGAAGGACAACTCATCGCGCAACTGGACCAGCGGGATTACCAGGCCGCCATCGCCGACCTGGAGGCGAAGCTGCTCGGCGCGAAATCGGTCCTGACGGAAGCGACCCTGGACCTCCGGCGCAAGCGTCAGCTTCTCACGGAAAAGATCATCGCCCAGTCCGTCTTCGACACCGCGCAGAGCGCGTATGAGACCAGCCTGGCCAGCGTCCGCTCGCTGGAGCAGGACATACGCCGCGCGCACCTCAACCTTCAATACACAAATCTGAAAGCGCCATTTTCCGGCATCATCGCCGTCAAGCATGTGGACAACCATGAATTCGTCCAGGCCAAGGAGCCCATCGCCCAATGCGAGGACGTGTCCTCCCTCGACGTGATCGTGAACATCCCCGAAGCGGTCTGGATCAAGGCCACCCGGCGCAGCGACAGCGGGGGGCTCGCCCTGAAAGCGCGGGCCGCGTTCGAATCCTACCCGGGGGAGAGTTTCCCCCTCGTGTTGAAGGAGTACCAGACGAAGGCCAACTCGGAGACCCAGACATACCAGGTCACGCTGGGCATGGAGAATCCCGGGGCGTTCCGCGTTCAGCCGGGCATGACGGCCGAAGTCTTCATGACCATGCCGGCCGATGCGGCCGATGCGGAGATATCCGTTCCCATCTCCGCCGTCGTCGGCGAACCGGACGGCGCGAAGAACATATGGATCATCTCCGCCGAGGGGACGGTCACCAGGCGCGAGGTGAAGCTGGGCCGCCTAGCCGATGGCGCCTTTGTCGTCGAGGCGGGTCTCGCCCAGGGTGAAACCGTGATCACCGCCGGGAGCAGTTTCCTGCACGAGGGCATGAAGGTCCGGGTGCTCAAAGGCAAGATCGGAGGCCGGGAATGAACCTCGCTGAAACCGTTCTCCGCAAAAAGACTGTCTCCGTTACCCTGACCCTGGCCCTGCTGCTGGGCGGCATCGTCGCCTTCCTCGAAATGCCGCGCCTTGAGGACCCGGAATTCACCATCAAGCAGGCGCTGATCGTAACCGCCTATCCCGGGGCGACGCCCGCCGAAGTGGCGGACGAGGTCACGGACGTCATCGAAGGCGCGGCGCAGCAACTCGGCCAACTGAAGAAGGTCACCTCGCTCAACAATTGGGGCCACTCCATCGTCACGGTCGAGATACAGGACAAGTACGACAAGCATTCGCTCCCCCAGGTCTGGGACGAATTGCGGCGGAAGGTGAACGACGTGCAGGGGCAGCTCCCCCCCGGAGCGGGGCCGTCGCAGGTGATCGACGACTTCGGCGACGTCTACGGCATCCTTCTGTCCGTGACGGGCGACGGCTATTCCCGGCAGGACATCCAGGACTACGCCGACTTTCTGAGAAAGCAGCTGCTCTTGGTGAACAACGTCGCCAAGGTAACCGTCTGGGGCAAGTGGACGGAAAACGTCTACGTGGAAACCCCGCGCGCCCGAATGAGCCGCATAGGCCCGTCCATGGAGTCCATGTTCGACACCCTGGGCCAACGCAATCTTGTGACGCCTTCGGGCAGCGTCCGGGTCGGGCGGGAACACGTCGGGATCTCCCCGACCGGCTCCGTCGTTTCGGTGGAGGCGCTCGGGGACCTGCTAATCAAGGACGCCACGAACAACAACCTTGTCCCGCTCAGGGACTTGGCCGAAATCCGGCGCGGGTTCACCAATCCCCCGGCCCGGATAATGCGCTTCAATGGGCGACCCGCGGTCGGCCTCGGCATTTCCATGGCGCCTACAGGCAACATCATCGACCTGGGGGAAGCCATCCGGGCAAAGCTCGAATCCCTCGCCTCCCAGACGCCTGTGGGCATGGAGGTCACGCCCATCTACTACCAGCCCACGCGCGTTGACGAGGCCGTGAGCTCGTTCGCGCTGAACCTCGGCGAGGCCATCGTCATCGTCATCGTGGTCCTCCTCCTCTTCATGGGGTTGCAGAGCGGCCTGCTTATCGGAATGATCCTGCTCATCACGATCTGCGGCTCGTTCATCTTCATCCAACTCGCCGGGGTCGCCCTGGAAAGGATTTCGCTGGGTGCGCTGATCATCGCCCTGGGCATGCTCGTGGACAACGCCATCGTCATCGTCGAGGGGCTGCTCATACGCTATCAGCAGGGCATGAACCGCATGGCGGCCGCCATGGAGGTCGTGGACCGCAACAAGTGGCCGCTGCTCGGGGCCACCATCATCGCGATCATGGCCTTTGCGGGAATCGGGCTGAGTCAGGACAAGGTCGGGGAATACTGCCGCTCCCTGTTCGTCGTCCTCAGCATCTCGCTGATGATGAGCTGGCTCACGGCCGTGACCATCACCCCGCTCGCCTGCGACATGTTCCTGCGGCCCACGGTCAATGCCGACGGGGACCCCTATGCCGGACGCATATACCAGATCTACCGGGAAATGCTCGATTACTGCATGCGCCACGCAAAGGGCGTGCTGATGATGCTGGGCGTCCTTCTGGCCGCCTCGATCTTCGCCTTCGGGTTCGTACAGCAAAGCTTCTTCCCGAGTTCGACGCAGCCGAGGTTCTTCATCCACTACTGGCTCCCCCAGGGAACCGACATCCGCGCCACCTCCGAGGAGCTCGGAGGAATCGAATCGGAAATCATGCAGGATGAGCGCATCAAGTCCGTGACCACATTCGTCGGCGAAGGCGGGCCCAGGTTCATCCTGACCTACTCGCCGGAAAAGCCCAACACCGCGTACGGGTTGCTGCTGGTCGAGGTGAACGATCCCGCCCAAATAGACGCGATCATCAAGGACTGCAAGGACAAGCTGGCGGCCGAGTATCCCGACGCGGAACCCAAGCTGAAGAAATTCCGTCTCGGGCCGGGACGGGACGCCTCGATAGAGGTGCGCTTCAGCGGTCCGGACAGCGCCACGCTGCGCCGCCTGTCGATCCAGGCCCAAGCGATCATGGAAGCCACGGGGAACGCGGAGTCCATCCGCGACGACTGGCGGCAAGAGATCAAGGTCTTCAAGCCGGTCCTTTCCGAAGCCCAGGCCAAGATCGCGGGCATCACCCGGCCAGCCTTGGCAAACACGCTCCAGATGTACTTCTCCGGATCCCAGGTCGGCGTCTACCGCGAGGGCGACAAGCTGCTCCCCATCGTCGTCCGCCCGCCCCGCCGGGAAAGAAGCGCCCTGGAGGAGATCGGCAACGTGCAGATATACAGCCCCACAGCGAAACGGATGCTGCCCATCGAGGAAGTGGTTTCCGGCTACAAGACCGAAATGGAATTCGGCCAGCTTCGGACGCAAAACCGCCTGCTCACCGTAACGGCCTCCTGCGAACCCCGGGAGGGCCTGCCCTCGGCGCTGGTCGCCCGGTTGCGGCCGAAGATGGAAGAAATCCAACTGCCGCCCGGATACGCCATGGAATGGGGCGGCGAACATGAAGACGCGAGCGACGCCCAGACCGGCCTGGCGCACGCGGTGGTCCTGCCCGCCGTCATCATGGTGTTGATTACCATCATGCTCTTCAACAACCTGCGCAACCCGCTGATCATCTGGCTCACCGTGCCCCTGGCCGTCATCGGCGTCACCACGGGCCTGCTGGCCACGGGCGAGCCCTTCGGGTTCATGGCCCTGCTCGGCTTCCTCAGCCTTTCGGGGATGCTCATCAAGAACGCCGTGGTGTTGCTGGATCAGATCAAACTGGAACTGGATTCCGGCAAACCGCCCTACGGGGCGATCCTGGACGCCGCGGTCAGCCGCATCCGGCCCGTGTTCATGGCGGCGGCTACGACCATTCTCGGCATGATCCCCCTGGTCATGGACGCCTTCTTCTCGGCCATGTCCGTCACGGTCATGTCCGGTCTGGCCTTTGCCACGGTCCTGACCCTGTTCGTCGTGCCCATGCTCTACGTCCTGCTGTATGGGATACGGCCCCAATGACGCGGGCCGCGCCGTGACGCCACATTGCCGAAAAAGCGAAGGCCCCGCCGCGACGAATATCGCGACGGGGCCTTCAGAGGCGGAGGTTTCTCAAAGAAGCGAATCGGATAGCCGGAGCGCCGTGGGCGTGAGGCACAAGCCACCCCGGTTGGTGCAGCGAAGTTCCGACGGCAACAGGCCGCCGATCTCGCGCATGGCGACGATGACTTCGTCCAGAGGGATGATCGGGTCGAAACCGCACAGGACCATGTTGGCCGAGACAACGGCATTGGCTGCGCCCATGGAATTGCGGTTGATGCACGGAATCGCCACCAGCCCGGCCACGGGATCGCACACAAGGCCCAGCACGTTCTGCAGCGCCAATCCGGCGGCATCGAAGGCCTGCTGGGCATTGCCGCCCAAAAGCTGGACGGTGGCGGCCGCCGCCATGGCCGTGGCCGCGCCCACCTCGGCCTGACAAGCGCAGACCTCGGCCGCGAACGTGGCCTGATGCGCGATGAACACGCCCACCAGCCCGGCGGCGAGCAGCGCGCGCGCCTGCTCCTCCTCGGTAATGTCCGAGGTCTCCGCCATGGACAACACCACTGCGGGCAACACGCCGCAGGACCCCGCCGTGGGGGCGGCGACCACAATGCCGCCGGCGCTGTTGTACTCCATGATGGCCGTAGCGATGAGCATGCCGCGCCGCATGATCCCGAGATCGGCGAGGTCCGTCCCGGCGGCAGCCCGGGCCATGGACGCCGCCTTGGGGGCCATGTAGCCGGAAACAGGCAGGTCGTCGGCCAGGCCGTTGGCGGCCGCGCGCCGCATGGTCCGCACGATGTCCACCATGCGGGAGATAATTTCGTCCGGCTCCAGGCCGCTCCTGGCGTGCTCGTATTCAAGAGCGAGGTCCGCCGGAGTCGTCCAGATGGGATCGGCATGCCGCACGGCTTCGGCTGCCGTAGTGAACGGCAGCGTATACGTAAATTTTCCGGCAACGGGCAAAATGGGGTCCATGCGCGTGGCCGTGCAACACTCGTCCCTTTCCAACCGGGACACCTCGTCGAGAACGGTTTCCGGGATAGACCGGTCGAACGTCAACTGCATGAAGCAGCCTTGATCGTCGCGATCCCGCACCACCCGCCCCCCGGCGCCCGAAGCCAGAGCGGCCAACCCGTCGAGCGCGCCGCCGTTCGGACCGAAAATCATGACCTCGTGGAACACGCCGGTAACGGAAACGGCGTGCCCGTCCATAGCCACGATTTCAAACATGCCGCCGCCGGTGGAAAGAGTCAGGAATACGTGCTCACGCCCGGATGCGCCACAAACGTGAATCCGCGCGGTATTGGGATGGGGGTGGTCCAAGGGCTCCACTTCAAAGGAAACGTCGATCCCCTGCCCGGCGGCAATATCCAGGGACTTGCCGAGCCGTTCGTGGTCGGGATCGAAGCCGAGCAACCCGCCGACAAAGCCCTTGTCCGATCCCTGGCGGTTGTAGGTGCCCGGATAGGAACCGCCTTTCTTGAATACGATGCGCACCCGGCGGGGCGGTTCCCCGGCCAACAGGCGCACGGCCTTGCCGATGCGGGCGGGGCCCGCGGTATGCGAACTGGAGGGGCCGGTCATGACCGGTCCGATGACGTCGTTGAAAATACTGGCTGGTTCGATTGTCTTGCCGCTCATGGGGCCTCCTCGTTTCACGGATCGAAACATGCGAGCGCGACGGGAGGTCGCGCCCGCCGCGTCCGCACACGGGCAGCGGCTCAGCAGCCGCTGCCCCGGTTTATTTTTTTCATGCGTTCACCATAGGCCTTGGCCAACCCCCCGAAGGACGTCTCGCGATACAGGTTCGGCAGATCGTGCCCCGTCTGGGTCATGACCTGGACCACTTCGTCGAAGGGGATGCGGTGCGTCCCGTCCGAGAGGAAGGCCATCTGGGCGCGATTGATGGCCCGGACGGCGGAGCAGGCGTTTCGCTCGATGCAGGGAATCTGCACCAAACCGTCCACCGGATCGCAGGTCAGCCCGAGATGGTGCTCCAGCCCCATCTCGGCCGCGTATTCGATCTGGCGGACCGAACCGCCCATGGTCTGGGTCGCGGCGGCCGCCGCCATGGCGCAAGCCGAACCGACCTCGCCCTGGCAGCCGACTTCGGCACCGGAGATGGAACCGTTCCGCTTGATGATGTTCCCCACCAGCCCGGCCGTGGCCAACGCATGCAGGATTTCCTGTTCGGTGAGTTCCTGCGTTTCACGCAGGTAATAGAGCGCGGCCGGGACGATGCCCGATGCGCCGCACGTCGGCGCGGTGACAATGGTACCGCCCCCCGCATTTTCCTCGGCCACGGCAAGGGCGTAGGCTGTGACCTTGCCGGTCTGCTGGATGTCCGGGCCGCAATGCCGGGCCTTTTTGAAGTAGCTCCAGGCTTGGCGCTTAAGGCCGATGCTGCCGGGCAGCACCCCTTGCGTGGAAAGGCCCTTCTCCACCGCGGCAGTCATGGTCGCCCAGACTTCGGCCAGAAAGGTCCATATCTCAGGGCCCTCGCAGCGTTCCACATATTGCCAATACGTGGTGCCGGTCTTTTCACACATGACCATGATGGACGTCATGTCCGGCAGGTCGTAGACCTCAACCGGCGGCTGCTCGTCATCACCCGCGCCACGCACCGCGCCGCCTCCCACGGAATAGGCCTGCCATGAATCGATCAGGGAACCGTCCGTTCCCAGCGCCTCGAATTGCAACCCGTTGGGGTGCAACGGCAATTCCACCTCGGGTTTCCAGATCACCTCGGTCCGCGCCTCGCCAAGGACGTTCAGCACGGCCAGGTCCGTCAGATGCCCCTTGCCGGTGGCGGCGAGAGAGCCGAAGAGCGTAACCCGGAAACCAGCGGCGGCCGGATGCCGCGCCAGAAACGTTTCAGCGGCCTTTTTGGGCCCCATGGTGTGGGACGAGGAAGGCCCCACTCCGATTCTGTACAGTTCCCTTATACTTTCCATGATGTTTCTCCTACTTCATGAGCAGGTTGACGAGACCGAGGGAGACCTCCGGGACGAAGGTGGTCAGCAACAGCGTGGGCAACCACGCAAACAGGAGCAAGTACAGGGTCGGCCTGAGCATTTCCGTTACTTGCGCCCCGGAAATGCGTCCCGAAAGGTACAACAGCGGCGCGGTGGGCGGAGTGACATTGCCCATGCCCAGGTTCACGCCCATGATGGCCGCGAAATGAATCGGATCCACGCCAATCTGCGTCACCAGGGGCAGCAGGATGGGAGTGCCCAGCAAGATGCCGGAGACATCGTCCATGAGCATGCCCATGATCAACAAGAACACGTTGACCATCAGCAGGATGACGACCCGATTCTCGGAAATGGAAGTCAACGCGGTCATGATCTGCTCGGGCAGGTTTTCCATAATGTAGAGCCTGGAGAGGATCATAACCGCAAACATCATGGCCATGATGACGCCGGTGGTGGTGGCGGACTCAATGAGGGTCTCCATGAGGTTCTTCAACTTGAGGCCCCGATAGAAGAACATGGCCACGGGGATGGCGTAGATCACGGCCACGGCCGCCGCCTCCGTCGGGGTCATGATGCCGCCGTAGATACCGCCGAGGATGATGACGGGCATCATCAGTGCGGGCGAAGCCTTGGCGCTCTTGCTGGCGAACATCCGGGTGGTGGTGGCCAGGTCCATGTGCTCGCCCACCTCGATGCTCTTGTTGTTGCGCAGCAGGAAAATGTTCACCACGCTGAGGAGCACCGTCACGATGATGCCCGGCACGAAAGCGGACAGGAAACAGGCCAGCACGGACTGGTTGCCCATCCAGGCGTACAGAATCATGAGCATGGACGGCGGGATCAGGATGCCCAACACGCCGGAGTTGGCCAGCAGGGCCGCGGCGTGACCCACGGGATACCCGGCTTTCTTGAGCCTGGGCATCATGATGGAACCGATGCAGGACACCGTGGCCGAGGAAGAGCCGGACACCGCGCCGAAGATGGCGCAGGTCACGACCATGACCACGCCCAGGCCGCCGCGGATGCGACCGGCGACGGTATCGACCACGTCCACGAGCCGGTCGCCGATGCCGCCCCGGTCCATGACGCCTCCGGCCATGATGAACAGGGGGATGGTCAGCAGCACGATGGAACTCATCTTGGCGAAACCATAGGGCAGCAGGAATCCAGGATCGTAGCCGCCGGAATAAATGAGATACGCCGCCGAACTGAAGAAGGCGAACGGAATGGGAACGCCGATAAACAGGGTGAAAATCAGCAGGGCGATGGCGATGGCGATGGTCATACTCATTTAAGCTTCTCCTCCGTTTTTCATCGTACCGTCGGAGATGTGTTCGCGATGAAACGACATGATGTCCTGGACGAAATAGGTGACGTGGTACAGCGACATCAAAATGAACCCGAGGGCGACGGCGCTGTGCGGAATGACCATGGGCAGTTTGAAAACCGCCGACCGGGGCATCATGACAAAGCTCCAGGCCACGAACTTGACGGCCCAGACCGTGACCAGCAGGCAGATGGTGGCCGTCAGGAAATCCTTTATCAGGTGCATCGCCCGGCACAATTTTTCATTGGAGATGTAGCAGGTCAGGATATCGGCGGAGATCTGGCTCTTTTCCCGGCTGCCTTGCGCAGCGCCCATGAAGTAGAGCCAGAAAGCCAACATCTGAATCAATTCCTCGGAACCGTAAAAATCCGAGCCGAACACGTACCGAGCGACAACCGCGTAGCAGATCATCCCCACGATGAGAATGCTGGTGACCGCCATGACAGATTTCTGGAACTTGCCCAGAAAATTCCACAACGGAAGACGCGGGGCTATTTCAATGGGTTGCATGGAATCCCCCTTGCAAATAATTCGATGGTCGGAAAAGAGCCGGGGCGCGGCGGGGGGGGAGGTGTCCCGAAAGGACATCCCCCACCGCGCCCCAGAGGTATGGACAGATCGTGCCGGAGCCCGGGGCGGCTCCGGTGGCTTATCGCTAGTACGAGGCCTTGATGCCGTTCAGGAGTTCGGGAGTGAGGTTCGCCTCAAGACGCTTCCAGGCATGATCGCGCACGTAGGCGGCGCAGTTTTCGAGTTCCTGGGTGGTCAGCACGGTGACCTTGACGCCCGCTTCCTCAAGCTTCTTGCGGTACATCTGGTCTTCGCTCTCGGCCATGAGGAAGGACTGCTGCCCTTCGTCCACGAACGCGTCCTCGACGATCTTGCGGTCGCTTTCGGAGAGAGACATGAACTTCTTCTTGTTCATGACATACTGGGTGGACTCGAAGTTCACGTTGTACTGGTAGTAGTACTTGATGACGTCGCGGAAGCCGAGGTAGTTCAGGTTCGGGGGACCGCCGAGCCAACCCTTGACCACGCCGGTCTGGAGGGCGGAATAGGTGTCGGCATACGGCAGGGAGGAGGTGCGGAAGCCCAGTTCCTCGGCACCGAACTTGAACACGTCCAGTCCGGGGACGCGGAGCATGATGCCCTTTTCCTTGCCGGGTTCGGTCACGTTTTCAAGAGGCACCACGCTGCCCACACCGATGAAACCTTCGCCGAAATAGGAGAAGAACTTGACGCCGAGCTTATCGTGCATCTTGGCCATTTCCTTGGGCAGGAAGGCGTTCTTGTCGAAAATCTTACGGATCTGGTCGTAGTCGCGGGCGATGTAGGGCAGGAAGCCCGCACCGAGGCGCGCGTCAAAGGACTCGGGGACGGTGATATGCGCAGCGTCGATGGAGCCGCGAATGACTTCCTCGTAAACCTGGGAAGCGTCGCCGAGCTGGTTCGCGGGGTAGATCTTGACCTCTATGCGGCCTTCAGTTTCCTTCGCGACGCGAGCCTTGATGCGCTCGGCGGCCTTGTGAGCCATATGTTCGATGGGATGTTGAGTGGCCAGCTTGATAATGATCGGCTTGTTGGCCGCCTTGGCGCCCTCCTGTTCCCCTCCGCCGCAGGCGGCAAGGGCGAACCCGGCACAGAGACACAGCAGCAATGCGATGATGCGTTTCATGGTAGTCCTTCTCTCGTCTTGAAAACTTGCTTGTTGTTCCCCGAGTGATGCGGGGCGTCCTCTTCCATGTCCCGGCGTCCGGTGCGCCGAAACATGCCCCGGATTAAACACGTACTGTGCCACATGGAGAGAATGTTTTATATTTCTGCATGATAAGCGAAAAACGCCCCTTCGCCATCATGAAAAGGGCAGCGTGTATCCCAGGGAATGTGTTCACAAAAACGGGACGGATGTCCCCTAAAGCAGGATTGTTTCGTTTTTCGGGACAGGCCGAAAAGGCTCACTTGCTGACGCCGTGCTCCTTCATGAGCACGTACAGTCGAGTGCGCGACAGGCCCGAAAGCGCGCAAGCCTCCTTGATGCTGCCCCCCGTGGCCCGCATCAGGCGTTCGAGGTAGGCGCGCTCCACGCGGTCCAGGCAGGATTTGCGATATTCCTTGAAGGGCGGCAACGGATCCTGGTCCAATTCGCCGCCGCAACACGGATCTTCCGCCTTAGGCGTTGCCGAGGAAATCTCTTCGCGATTCTCGTGCAACCCCACGGCACGGCGCACCGCCTTGGCCCGGATATCCACGGGCAGATGCTCGGGATACAAGACCGCTTCCTCTCTCACGCGCATGATGGTTCGCTCCAACGTCTGCACCAGCTCCCGGATGTTGCCCGGCCAGTCGTAGTTCATGAGCGTGTTAAGGAAACTCTCGGACGGCTCGCGCAGTTCCTTTCCGTATTTGGCGCACAGGCGGGCGAGATGAAACCGGGCTATTTCGGGGATGTCCTCCAGCCGTTCACGTAGGGCGGGGAGGCGTATGGCGCAAGACTTGATGCGGTAATACAGGTCGTTGCGGAAAAGGCCCTGCTCGCACATTTCTTCGAGATTCCGATTGGTGGCGGCGATAAGCCGGAAATCGCTGGCGGACTCGTGCGTGCCGCCCACCGGACGAAAACGCTTTTCCTGGAGCACGCGCAAGAAGGTGGCCTGCACGGCGAGAGGCAACTCGCCGACCTCGTCAAGAAAAAGCGTGCCGCCGTCGGCCTGCCCCACAAGGCCGGTGCGGGACGAATCCGCTCCGGTATAGGACCCCTTGACGTGGCCGAAGAGCTCGCCCTCGGCAAGACTGGCGGGAAGCGAGGCGCAGTCGAGCACCACGAAACGCCCTTTGGCGCGGGGGCTGTTGTCGTGGATGGTCCGGGCCACGACCTCTTTGCCCGTGCCGGTCTCTCCCGTCAGCAACACTCCGGCATCGCCCGCGGAGGCCACGCGAATGTTTTCCAGCACCGTCTGCAAGGCGCGGCCGTTGCCGATCAAGTCGTCGCGGCGCAAAAAATCCAGGGCGGACCGGCAACGATTCTCCCGGTATTGCAGCGCCCGTCCCATGGAAAAGATGATCTGCTTGAGCGTACTGGTTTTCTCTATGTAGTCCCAGGCGCCGTTTTGAATGGCCAGCTCGGCGCCGTCGGGATCGCCCAGTCCGGTGATGATGATCACGTCCGGCGCGGAAGGGGCCTTCCGGACTTCGGGCAAGGCGTCGAGACCGCTGCCGTCCGGTAGACGGACATCGAGAAAAACGAGGTCCGCCTGAATTTCATCAAGACGTTTCAGCCCCTCGGCAATGGACGCCGCGCTGAAGGCCGTGTGCCCCGCATCCTCGGCGAGTTGCGTGATGATAGTGCTGATATCCGGGTCGTCGTCCAGCACGAGAATGGTCGCCATGACATGCTCCCCCGTTTTCCGGCATACTGTTCGCCGCAGATATGTCCCATTTCGGACAACTTGTCGAGGCGCGCGCTTCCATTGCCGTTTTACTCGAAAAAGTATCGCTTTTCCCGCGAAAACGACGGTAAAACTTGCGCCGGAGCACGGTCCGTTCTATAGGCGGCAGGAATCGTTCAACGCATCCGAAACGCCCGGAACGGCCATCAGGGGGCAGACATGAGCCTTTTTTCCCGCATCTTCGAAAGCCGCCGCATTACTTGGGGCGTTGCCGCCGGAGCCGTGCTGCTGCTCGGTCTCGGCCTCTTCCTGCTGCTGCGTCCCAACAGCGGAGACGGCCTGCCCCTGACCGCCGAAGAACGCGCTTGGCTCGCCGGACACCGGGTAATCCGCCTGGGGGTCACGCCTTCCACCCGGCCCCTCGAATACTTTGGCGGCAAGGCCGAGTACAAGGGCATGATCGCCGACTACATGCACCTGCTCGCCGATCGGCTGGACATCACGTTCCAGGTGGTGGAAACCACCAACCTCAAAAATCTCCTGAAAAAAGCCGAAGACCGCGAAGTGGACATGATCGCCGCCTTCTGGGCCAATCCCGCGTCCATCAAATACATGCGGTTCAGCCGTCCCTATCTGGAAATGCCCACCGTCATCCTGGTGAACAAGAACTTCAAACGGTATCTGCGCCTCGAAGACATGGCGAACATGGACCTGGCCCTGCCCAAAAGCAACGCGGTCATCGACTATGTCCGGAAATATTATCCCAAAATACACATCCAGCCGGTCTATAATTATCTCGCGGCCCTGCTGCACGTTTCCTTCGACGAGATCGACGCCACCATCATCTCCCTGCCCCAGGCCAGTTATTACATTGAGGGCAAAGGCATCACCAATCTCCGCGTAGCCGGGCACACGGACTATCATCTCTTCAATCGCGTCGCCACACGCTCCGACTGGCCCCTGTTGAGTTCCATCGTGCAAAAGGGACTGGATTCCATCACCAAGGCCGAACACGACGGCATCTACCGCAAATGGGTCACGCTGGACCAGCACTACCTGTCTTTCCTGCTGGCGAACAAACGGTTCTGGGCCTACCTCGGAGGCGGCGTGCTGGCCATCCTGCTGTTCATCGGCTCCATCATTTCCTGGAACCGCACCCTGCACAAGCGCGTCCACACCAGCACCCTGGAACTGAAAAAGCAGCTCAACGAACGCCTGCGCCTGCTGGCCGCCATCGAACAGTCGCAGGACGGCATCTTCATCATCGACACGAACGGAATCATGGAATACGTCAACCCGTCCTTCAGCCGCATGAGCGGCTATACCGCCGACGAGTTGTGCGACGCGCATGTCTCCATGATCCGCAGCGACCGGCACGAATCCACCTTTTACCACGACATCTGGGCAACCCTGGAACGGGGGGAGGTCTGGCGGGGGCAGACGACCTACCGCCACAAATCCGGCCGCAACTACGAAGTGGATCAAAGCATCTCGCCCATTTACGACGACGCCGGGGTCATGACCGGCTATGTGGAGGTCGCCCGCGACATCACCGAACGTCTGCGCATGGAGAAGCAGTTGCGGCAAAGCCAGAAGCTTGAGGAACTCGGCACCCTGGCCGGCGGCATCGCCCACGACTTCAACAACATTCTCGCGGCCATTCTCGGCTATGCGGAATTGGCCCTGCCCACGCTGGAGGAAGGTTCCCGGGGCAACTCCAACATGCAGCGCATCCGCGCCGCCGCACTGCGCGCCCGTGAAATGGTCAATCAAATCCTGGTGTTCAGCCGCCGACGGGAACCTTCGAAAAACCGTGTGGACATGGTGGCCCTGCTGAACGAAGTGCTGGGTTTTTTGCGGGTCTCCCTGCCATCCACCATCGAACTGCACTCGGAACTGGAGGTCGACGCCGCCTCCATCATGGGCGATGCGGGCCAGATACACCAAGCCATCACCAATCTCGGCACCAATGCGGCCTACGCCATGCAGGCGAACGGCGGCGACTTGACGCTGAAGCTGACCCGTACCCGATTTTCCGAGCCGACGATCATAACCAGCGGACGCCTTGCGCCCGGGACCTACCTGCAACTTTCCGTGGCCGATACGGGGGAGGGAATTCCGGAAACGGCCATGAGCCGCATCTTCGATCCGTTCTTCACGACGAAACCCCAGAGCAAGGGCACGGGCCTCGGCCTGTCCATGGTACACGGCACGATCATCGGCATGGGCGGCGGCATCGACGTGAAAAGCCGTGTCGGCTCCGGCACGACCTTCAATCTTTACCTGCCGGAAGTCGAAAGCGCGCCCCGGGACGTCGAGAGACCTCGTCCAGGCGCGGTCCCCGGTCAGGGACGAATCCTTTTCGTGGACGACGAGACGGACGTGGTCGATGTGGGCAGCCAAATGCTGACGGACCTCGGGTACACGGTGGAAGGCGTGACTGACTGCCGCGCGGCCCTGAGGTTGTTCCGCGACGATCCCACGGCCTTCGATCTGCTGGTGACGGACCAGACAATGCCGCACATGACCGGCGACAAGCTGATCCAGGCCTTCCATGATATCCGGCCGGACCTCCCCGCCATCCTCTGTACCGGGTTCGCCGCCTCTCTGGATATGGTCCGGAATCAGGGCCAAACCGTGGCCGCAGTGCTCATGAAGCCGTTCGAGATGAGCCAGTTGTCCGCCGCCGTGGCCGACGCCCTCGCCGCCGCCCCCGCCGAGGACGCCCCGCCGCGACAGTAGGGCGTTCCGCCGCCGGGGAAAGCCCCCGCAGCGACTTGCGCCGGAAGCCCTTATCCTGCGACGGCTCCAGACCATGGGGACGTCGTCCCACCGCATGACAGGTGCCCGGAGGGCGGCTTGAACCCGTTCCCGGGCATTCCTCTCTCAGAGAGCCGATTCTTCCCTCCTCCATCATGACGGAGGCTGAGCCATCACGCCCCATCCCCGCCCGCCGCTTCGTGAGGCTTCCTTTGCCCGCGGCATCCAAACCGTCTTCGCCCCCCTCCGGCAAATAGCCTGTCCAAACTTCCGACGACAGCAAGCAAAACGACATCCTCAACGTCAAACTGCAACAAGTTACTATTGCTCCATATCGGCGTCACATTCAATCCCGATTCAGTATGATATTCATTCCCACCATGAATCCAATAGTTATGATGCAACTTTTAATAATATTTCTCATAACCACATAATGCAACAAGGAAAAAAGACCATAATTTATTTTTAAAAATACCACACTGCATTATTGACTCTATTTACCATGCGAGTAGTGAATTGATAGGAATGAAATAAAATTTTGCTATTCTCAGGCACATGAGGAGGAACAAAATGTCAAATCAAGACCCGGAGATTACTGGAGAAAAGCGATCTGATAAGCTACGCCTCGGCGCACTGGCCGCACTTGTTATCGGTTCAATGGTCGGGTCGGGCGTGTTCAGCCTGCCCCAAAACATGGCGGCAGGCGCAGGCCCCCTGGCCATCCTGCTGGGCTGGCTCATCACCGGCGTGGGCATGTTGGCCCTGGTGTTCGTCTATCAGTCGCTCTCCCAACGCAAACCGGAACTCGACGCGGGACCATATGCTTACGCCCGGGCGGGCTTCGGCCCGTTCATCGGCTTCAACAGCGCCTGGGGGTACTGGATCAGCGCCTGGGTGGGCAACGTCTCCTATGTGGTCATCGTGTTCAGTGCGCTGTCCTACTTCTTCCCGGTCTTCGGCGACGGGAATACATGGCAAGCCATCCTCGGCGCATCAATACTGCTCTGGCTGGTCCACCTGCTGATCCTGCGCGGCACCAGAGAGGCGGCAGTGATCAACACCATCGTCACCGTGGCAAAAATCCTGCCCATAGTGCTCTTCGTCGTAGTTGTGCTCGTCACCTTCAAGTACGACATTTTCACCCTCGATTTCACGGGCAAGGGCAACATGGATCTCGGCTCCCTGCTGGATCAGGTACGCAGCACCATGCTCGTCACCCTGTGGGTCTTCATCGGCATTGAGGGCGCATCCGTATACTCGGCCCGCGCCGAAAGGCGCAAGGACGTGGCCACCGCCACGGTCCTTGGCTTCTTTACGTGCATCATCCTGTACGCGTTGATCTCGCTGCTGTCCCTCGGCATCGTCACGCAGCCGGAATTGGCGGCCATGAAGAATCCGTCCATGGCGGGCGTCATGGAAATAGTGGTCGGCTCCTGGGGCGCGGTCCTGATCAACCTCGCCCTGGTCGTCTCCGTGGCCGGGGCCTTCCTGAGCTGGACCATGCTCGCGGCCGAGGTGCCCCACGTGGCGGGCAAGGACGGCACCATGCCGCTCTTCTTCGGCCGCGAGAGCGCCCGCAAGGTCCCAGTCCACTCCCTGACCGTCACCAACCTGCTGGTGCAGGCCTTCCTGATCCTCACGTTCTTTGCCCACAGCACCTACCAGGCTTTGTTCTACATCGCGTCGAGCATGATCCTGGTGCCCTACATCTTCTCGGGCGCCTATGCGGCCAAGCTGGCCATTACCGGCGAAAACTATCGGGCCGACGAGCCGCGCATCCGCCCCCTGATCGGCGGCGTCGTGGCCACAATCTACGGCATCTGGCTCGTCTACGCGGCGGGCATGTCCTACCTGTTCATGTGCGCGGTGCTCTATGCGCCGGGCATCCTCATCTACATATGGGCGCGCCGCGAACACGGCCGCCGCGTGTTCCGGCCCTGGGAGGCGGTGTTGGCGGCAGCGCTGGCGCTGATCGCCATATACGCCGGATACGAGATGTGGACGGGCGCGGTCAGCGCGCTTTAATTCGCAGACAACATTCAACACGAGGATATATATCATGACAAAACTCGGTGTATTTTCCGAAACCGGAAGACTGCGCGAGGTCATCGTGCATCGCCCCGACCTGAGTCTGCGCCGCTTGACGCCGGATAATTGCAAGGACCTGCTCTTCGACGACGTGCTCTGGGTCAAGCGAGCCCGCCAGGAACACGACATCTTTGTGGACACCCTGCGCGAACGGAACGTGACGGTGCACCTCTTCGGGGAGCTGCTCGCGCAGACCATGGCCGTACCCGGGGCCCGCGAATGGCTGCTGGACCGGCGCATCGCCCCCTCGATTGTAGGGTATGAAATGGCCCCCCTGCTACGCGAATGGCTCGAAGGGATGCCGGGCGAGCAACTGTCCGAGTACCTGATCGGCGGCATCGCCCGAGGCGAATTGCCCTTCGAGCCCACGGGCTTGACGGGGCAAGCCATGTTGCCCCAGGACTTCGTCCTGCCTCCCCTGCCCAACCAGCTATTCACCCGCGACTCTTCCTGCTGGATCTACGGCGCAGTGTCGGTAAGCCCCATGTACTGGCCAGCCCGACGCCCCGAGGCCGCCAACGTGGAGGCCGTCTACCGCTTCCATCCGCGCTTCAAAGCCGAGGACTTCCCCTTTGTCTCGCCGGACAACCAAGGCATGTGCGTCAGCCTCGAAGGCGGCGACGTGATGCCCGTGGGCGACGGCGTGGTTCTGGTCGGCATGGGCGAGCGCTCCACCCCCCAGGCCGTGGGCAGTCTGGCGCGCAACCTCTTCGCCGCGGGCCAAGCGCAACGCGTCATCGCCGCGCTCATGCCGCGCGACCGTTCCTTCATGCACCTCGACACGGTCTTTACCTTCTGCGACCACGATCTGGCGACCATGTATCCGCCGGTGGTGGACCGCATCCGCACCTTCTCCATCCGGCCCGGCGAGGGGGGAAAATCCCTGGACGTGGTGGAGGAAAAACGCCGCTTCGCCGAGGTCGTGGCCGAGGCGCTGGGCATCAAGAAGTTGCGCATCGTGGCAACGGGCGGCGACTCCTTCGAGGCCGAACGCGAGCAATGGGACGACGGCAACAACGTGGTCGCCCTGGAGCCGGGCGTGGTCATCGGCTACGACCGCAATGTCTACACCAACACCCTGCTGCGCCGAGCTGGCGTCGAGGTCGTGACCATCGAGAGCGCGGAATTGAGCCGGGGCCGGGGCGGCGGCCACTGCATGACCTGCCCGGTGGCGCGGGACGCCATCTAAAGGAAAGGAGAACAACATGCCTGTCAATCTACACGGCCGAAGCGTCCTGACGCTGGCCGACTTCACCCCGGACGAGATCCGGTATCTGCTGCGGCTCGCCGCAGACCTGAAGACCGCCAAACTCACCGGCACCGAGGTGCCCCGGTTGAGCGGCAAGAACATCGCCCTGATCTTCGAAAAGGACTCCACCCGCACCCGCTCTGGATTCGAGGTGGCGGCCCATGACCAAGGCGCCCACGTTACCTACATCGGCCCGGCGGGCAGCCACATCGGCCACAAGGAGACGATGAAGGACACTGCCCGCGTCCTCGGCCGCATGTACGACGCCATCGAGTACCGGGGGTTCTCCCAACAGCAGGCCGAAACTCTGGCCCGCCACTCCGGCGTCCCGGTCTTCAACGGCCTGACCGACGAAACCCACCCCACTCAAATCCTGGCCGACTTCATGACCATGCGGGAATTCACCCATAAACACCTGTCGGACATCACCCTGACCTTCACGGGAGAAGGCCGCGACAACGTGGCCCGTTCCCTGGCCATCGGCGCGGCCCGGGTGGGCATGGATATGCGCATCGCCTCACCGCGCGAGCTCTGGCCAGACGACGACTTCCTCTCGAAAATCCGGGAGATGGCCGGGGAAACCGGCGCGCACTTCGACATCTCGGACGATCCGGTCGCTGCGGTCCGGGATGCGGACTTCATATACACCGACGTCTGGCTCTCCATGGGCGAGGAGGAATCCGCCTGGGCCGAACGCATCCGGCTGCTCACGCCCTACCGCGTCACCGCGGACCTTCTGGCCGCCACGGGCAACCCGTTCACCAAGTTCATGCACTGCCTGCCCGCCTTCCACAACGCCGACACCGAGATCGGCGCCCGCGTGCTGCGCGACTACGGCATCGACTGCATGGAAGTGACCGAGGAGGTCTTCGAGGGACCGGCCTCCATTGTCTTCGACGAGGCCGAGAACCGCATGCACTCCATCAAGTCGCTCTTGGTGGCGACATTGGGGAGTTGACGGTGTTGATCGTCGCCGCATTGGGCGGCAACGCGCTTCTGCGACGCGGGGAGCCCATGACCGGCAAGAATCAGCGGGCCAACGTGCGCCGCGCGGCCGGGGTCCTGGCCGAACTGGCCAAGGCGGGCCACGCGCTCGTCATCACCCACGGCAACGGGCCGCAGGTCGGCCTGCTGGCTCTCCAGGCCGCCGCCACCCCCGAGGCGCCCTTCCCACTCGACGTCCTGGACGCCGAGAGCGCGGGCATGATCGGCTACGTGCTGCAACAGGAACTGGGCAACGCCCTGCCCGGCAGGCTCATCACCACCCTTCTGACGCAAGTCAGGGTTGATCCGGCCGATCCCGCTTTCGGGCATCCGACCAAACCCATCGGCCCGGTCTACGACGAGGCCGAAGCCAAGCATCTGGCCGCGGAACGAGGCTGGACCGTGGCCCCGGACAACGACCGCTGGCGGCGTGTGGTGGCCTCGCCCCCGCCCCTGGAAATTCTGGAGACGGAGGTGCTGGCCTACCTCATTCGCCAAGGCGTCATCGTGATCTGCGCAGGCGGAGGCGGCATTCCCGTCATCCCCCTGCCCGACGGCGGGCTGGCCGGGGTCGAGGCCGTCATCGACAAGGATCTGGCCAGCGCCCTGCTCGCCCGTCAGCTCGGCGCGGACATGCTGCTCATGCTCACGGACGTCGAGGCGGTGTACCGGAATTTCGGTACGCCGCAGGCCGAACCCATAGCGGAAGTGAGCCCGGACGAACTGTCCCCAAGCGATTACCCGGCGGGATCCATGGGCCCCAAGGTCCATGCCGCCGTTGAATTCGCCGAGGCCACGGGCAAAAGGGCCGGCATCGGCAGGCTTGAAGATGCGGTCCGCATCGTCGGCGGCCTGGCCGGAACGCGCATTGTCCCCTCGCGGCGCGACAGGTAGAACGAACAGACCGCTCCAGCCCCCGCTGCCCGATATTCCGGGCGGCGGGGGTTTCCCCGCGGAAGGCTCCGCCCCTTTGCGCCTGTCGCCCGGGCGTGCCCCTGCTCCCCCTCCGAGGCGCAGCGGATTTCGATCTCAGCAATGTGAATTCCGTTTCCTTCGGCAGGGCTAAGTCATCCCACAAGGACCGTCTGCGTCCGGCTTCGACCGTCCGGTCCCGTCCGGGCCCGCCGCTTCCCCCGTCAAAGGGCCGCCTTGGCGAGGCTGACCCGAAAGACCGTCCCGGTCTCGACGGAGGAGAGGAATTCGACTTTGCCGCCAAGATAGTTTTCCGTCAGGAGTTTGATCGAATAGGTGCCCAATCCCCGGCCTTTCCCCTTGGTCGAGAAGAAACGCTTGAAGACCTGCAATTGCACGGCCTCGTCCATGGCCTGGGCGTTGCGCACCTCGAAGACCACATCGGTGCCCCCGTCCCGGCATCCGATCTCGACAACGCCGCCGACGGGAGTGGCCTCCAAAGCGTTTTTGAGCATGTTGACCAGCACCCGTCGCAAAAGGGAATAGTCCGCCTTGACCGCATGGTTCCCGGAAGTCGGCAGGATTTCGATGACCCGGCCGTCGGCAAGCGGGTTCATCTCCATCTCCCTGACCACGCCCTCCACTATCTCAAGGGACATGAGCGTAATCAGCATGAGGGGATAGTCGTCGTTTTCCGCCAGACGAATTTCCCGCTGAGTCCGGATCTCCTCGACCATGCCGTGCAGGGACACGCTGAGCAGGTTCAGCATCTCCGGCAGATCGAAGTCTTCTCCGGCCCGCAACATATCGACGAGGCTCATCATTCCCCCCGCCGTGTTCAGCAAATCGTGGAAAAACACTTTTTCCATCAGTTCACGCCGTTTTTCGTCGCTTATGTCCAAAAAGGTCACGACGTAAAATCTCGAACAATTGCAATCGAAGGGCGCGATGTGAATACGGACATCCAGTGCGCGGCACTCCCCGTCGGCACTCAGGAGGATCTTGCTGTCGGCGACGACCGATTCCTCCTGCTCCATGCATTTGAGCACCGCATTGATCACGCCGCATTCCGTACAATATTTCGAGGTCCCGCACCCACCGGGCTCAAAATCGGCATACGCGCAGCCCATGGCCTCCCCCGGACGCTGGCCCAAAAATTCGGAAACATCGGAAAGCCCGAACAGGTCCAGGCTGGCATTGTTGGCGAAAACGATCTGTCTCGTTTCGTTCAGGACCAGCAACGGCAGGGGGAAATGGCTGTAGTACTGGGAACAGATGTTCTTTGAAATCAAAGCGATGTCCTGCCTCGACTCTTCCGGAGGCCGGCGTTCGGCGGAAGCGAACTTGGTTTTCATATGCGATTTCGGACCATCAGCCCTGCGGCGAGTCCTTCTCCTGGGCGATGGCGGATGCCGGAGCGCCTTTTTCGATGATGTAGTCGGCAAGACGTTTGTCCTCAACGAGAATATGATGATTCAGCCAATCGGCGAGAAACCGGAACAGCCCCAGGGGGTCGGCAGTCCCTCCCTCCGAAAGCAATTTGTCGGCCAGCGCCGCCGCCACGATGAAGTCGTCATGAAGCGCCCGATGCGCCTTGATGCCCGGATAGCCATGCAGACGCATCAATCTCTCCTCGGTGGAGAAATGGATTGCGCCGTAACTGCGCATGTCCCTCACAATTTCGGAAAGGACCTCCAGCTCCCGCAGGTCCACGGCGGAATCGTATGCCTTGTTGATGATGGCGATCAGCTTCTTGTGCTCCTCGTCGATCTGCTCGAAGCCCACCGCCAAGCTCTTCTTCCAATGCAAAATCGGCACGCTACACTATACCCCCAGCCGTGAGAGCTTCCGCGATTGCATCCAGCAACACGGGCTTGGTCAAAGGCTTGGCCACGTACCCGTTCAAACCGGCTTCCAGCATCTTCTCGCGGTCGCCGGGCATGGCATAGGCCGTCATGGCCAGGATCGGCACGGTGATATGCCGCGCACCGCCCCTTCCCTCCCGAATCGCCCGCGTGGCTTCGATGCCATTCATCTCGGGCATCTGGATGTCCATGAGAACAATCTCGAAGGTGCCGTGCCGGAGTTCCTCCAGGGCGTCGCGGCCGTTTCCGGCCGTCCGCACGCTGAAGCCCGATTGTTCGAGCATGGTGCGCATGGCATAGCAATTGACATAGTCGTCCTCGACAACCAGCACGCTCAGCCGTACCGAGGGAGGCAACGCCGACGGCGGTATGGCCACATCCGTCTTGTGGGCTTCGACCGGCCGCATCGGCAGACTGACGGCAATAACCGTTCCCTGTCCCGTTTCGGATTGAATGGAAAGGTTCCCCTTCATCATGTCGACCAGATGCCTACAGATGGCGAGTCCCAACCCGGCCCCTTCGAATTGGCGGGTATAACCCGCCGAAACTTGAGTAAACGGACGGAAGAGAAAATCAATTTTCTCGTCGGGAATGCCGATGCCGGTGTCGGAAACGATGAACAGGATCCGAAACTGTTCGCTGCCGGGCGGAAGCTGGCGATACACTTCCAGCCCGACCTTTCCGGTATGGGTGAACTTCACGGAGTTTCCCACCAGATTGTTGAGAATCTGCTGCACCCGCATCCTGTCCCCGTCCACCCACTCGGGGAGGTCGGGATCGACATGACAAGACAGTTCGAGGCCGGACTGCTTGGCCGTCAATTCAAAGAGTTGGCAAGTGTCTACCACAGTCTCCTTGAGGGAGAACGGGCTCGGGTTGAGCCGCAACTTGCCGACCTCCACGCGCGTCAGGTCCAGGATGTCCGACAGGAGCTGGGTCAGCCGCTCGGCCGATTTGATGGCGGCGCGGGCGTATTCCTGCTGTTCGCCGTCCAGCTTCGTGGTTTCAAGCAATTGCAGCATGCCCAGGACGCCGTTGAGCGGCGTCCGTATTTCATGGCTCATGTTCGCCAAAAATTCCGACTTCGCACGGCTGGCGTCCTGAGCTATCTCCCTGCTCGCCAGCAGATCCTTCTCGTTTTTCCGCTTTTCCGTAATGTCGAACCCCACGGCCAGATATCGCCGCCGGGTGTTGCTCTCCGCGAATATTTCCTTCATGGCCCACTCGATCCAGAACTGCTGCCCGTCATGATCGACACTGGAAATAAACAAGGACACGGGGTTAAGCTGATTGGTGGCGAACCCGGCCCGACGCAGATCCTCCGTGGTCTGTTCGTCGAAACGCATCCCGCCCTTCGCACCAGGGGCCTGGCCCCCGACGGAGGAGAGAAGCCTGCAGGCCGCTCTGTTTGCGTAGGACACGCCGCCGTCGGGCTGGATCACCGCCACGATGGCGGGCAATTCCTCCACCAGCGTGTGGTAGCGCCGCTCCTCCAGAAGCTGCCCCTCCAACTCCTCTATACGTTGTTCGGCGGTCCGCAGCCGCGATTCCAAATCGTGTTCACACATGTCCGCACCTCTATCCTCGATTGACGCATAGCGCGCAGCGGCCGGGAAAGGGACTCCGGGCTTCGAGCGTTTTCCCGCCCGGATCAAGAGTCCCTCCCGACCGCTCCTCCAACAGGCTTCATCTTACCGCCGTCCGGTTCTCGGGCGTTCCGCCGCCCGATCGCCAACCCACGTCCGCCGAAGTCGTCCTTCGCCTCTTCGTCAATCGCGAAAACCGCCCGGAAGAGACGACTCGCGACTTTTCTTCCGCCTAGAAGCGCTCGAAGCTGTCCTCCGGGTCCTCCGCGTCAAGCGGCAATTCCATGGGCTTGGCCTTCGCGCCGCCCACATTCTTCGTTCCATGAGACGGCAGCGCCTTCTTGGGGCGGGAAGTCGCGGTCACACGGGGCCCGGCGGAGTTGTTCCCGCCGTGGGTCGTGAAGAAGGACATGGTCAACTGGAGCTGCTGCCCCTGGCCGGACAACTCCTCGCTCGTGGAAGCCATCTCCTCGGAAGCGGAGGCATTCTGCTGAATGACCGTATCGAGCTGGCTCACAGCCTGGTTGATCTGGTCGGCCCCGGCATTCTGCTCATCGCTCGCCGCGGATATTTCCTGAACCAGCGAAGCCGTCCTCTCGATATCCGGGACCAGGAGTTCCAGCATCCGTCCGGCCTGCTCGGCGACCGCGACACTCGACGAGGAGAGTTCGCTGATCTCGGTGGCGGCAGTGCCCGAGCGCTCCGCCAGCTTCCGGACCTCGGCGGCCACCACGGCGAATCCCTTCCCGTGCTCTCCCGCACGGGCTGCCTCGATGGCTGCGTTCAACGCCAGCAGGTTCGTCTGTCTGGCAATTTCCTCAATGATGGATATTTTCTCGGCGATGCTATTCATCGCACTGACGGTCTGGGACACCGCAACACCACTTTCCCGTGCGTCCCCGGCAGCCTTGGAGGCAAGGGATTCCGTCTCCCTGGCGTTCTCGGCATTCTGGCTGATGTTGGATGCCATCTGCTCCATCGACGACGAAACCTCCTCAATGGCTGCGGCCTGCTCGGTGGCCCCCTGCGACAAGCTTTCGGCGGATGCCGACAGCTCCTCGCTGCCCGCCGCCACATTGTCGGTAGCCGACTGGACGTTGGAAACGACTTCGGTCAATTTATCCTTCATGTTGCGCAAGGCTGCGGCCAGAATACCGATCTCATCCCGCTGATCGACGTCGATGTCCCCGGTCAGGTCGCCTCGAGACAATGTTTGGGCAAAATCGACGCCCTTCATGATGGGCTTGGTGATCAACCTCGTCAGGAAGAAAGCCAGAGCACTCCCGATCAGAACGGCGAGGCACAGGCCCACGATCATGATCGTCGAGGACGTTGCCAGGTTCGCCGCGTCGAGATTCGCTCTGTTCTGCGCCGCATCGGCACCGGCCATGGCCGTCTGCTTGGCAACGCCAGCAACCGCGATCCCTGCCTCGTGGGATTGTTTCTTCAAATCCTGCAGGCGGATAAAATTATCCAAAAACTTTTGCATGGCCGCAGCATAGACATTCCCGGCCTCACGAATCACCCGGATCTGTTCCTGATTGTTCTGGCGACGCGTAATGGAGGCCAACTCCGTCAACGCCGTCTCTATCTTCGGGAAATTTGTCAGCCCGGCACGCATGACCTCCTGGTCGCTGTTGATCTGGGCAACACAATTCAGCAGCCGGGTTTCGTTGACCAGGTTGATGACCCGCTGAACCAGTTCGATCTTCCTGAGGCGCTCGAGGACCGCCGTTTCCGGCAACCCGCTCTGGATGTCTTGCTCCATGGTCGCGAACTGCTGCTTCATGAAATCGGAGCTGGCCTTCGTGAACGTCTTGGCGACAGGAGTCATCTCCTCGCGGGACTGGTTCATGGCTTCGACCGCCCCATGCACTGCGGCGGCAAGGTCCGCGAACTTCGCCACGCCCCGATCAGCCTGGTCAACGCCCGCTTTGAGTTTCACGAGTTCCGGGAACTTCTCGGCATGGGCCCGGGCCTGGGCCAAGCTCTCTTCGACCTTGCCGTGTCCCGCTTCCACACCATTCCAATATGCGTCGTCCCCGCTCAATGAATATCCTTCCATGGAAGTAAGCGTGAGCAACGCCGATCGTTCTATGGCCGTGGCGAGACCCACCTCCGGGACATAGGCCCCAGCCAGCTTCATGGAACCGTTCGCCGCATTGCGCATGTTGAAGACAGCCAAGCCGCCCAAAAGGACCGCTATCAAAACGAGGCATCCAAACCCTCCGCCCAACTTCAATCCCAGCTTCAAATTTTTAAGCATAATCCCCTCTGCTTGTACAACTTCGTTCTTTTTTTGAAACGCAGCTAGTATGTATTAGTACTAGCTACTTTGCATGCTTTCTAAATTCTGTAAAGTGCGTTATAAAAATTATAAAACTATGCGAGAACTCGGATCGTTCATACGACAAAAACGGGAGGCTCTTCTCAAGGAAGATCGCTCCTATTCTCAATTGCAGGTCAGCCAGCGCATCGGCATTGAGCAGTCTTATCTGAGCAAACTCGAACGGGGCGTCGTCACCCAGCTTTCCGAGGAAAAGATCGTGGCCTTGGCAGAGGACCTCGGCGAAGACCCCGATTACCTGCTTGCGCTTGGCGGCAAGGTCTCCGACGACGTCCTGACGATCATCAGGCAGCGACCGCTGCTCTTCTCCCGGCTCGTCCGGGACATGAAGCACATGCCCAAGGATGTGATCGAGGCGGATCACGATTTCAAGCAACGGCAATCGCGGATGGAGCGGCTCTACGATTCGGCTTCCATCGGCTACTTCCACCTTGAGGACGGGCCCGGGAACTCAGCCTGGTCGTCACTTACGCCGAAGATCCTCCACCTCCCGCCCGACGCCGTCCCCGGCCTGAAGGCCATTAAAAATGCCCTCGCCCCGGAGAGTCGGGCCCAGTTTTCCGCCCTGGAAAGGGACTCACGCCTCAAACTGGCTCCCTATCATTGCGAATTGCGTCTTAACACGGATGAAGACTCGCCCCGCTACGTGCGGATCTGGGGCGAATACGACGCCCTGTCCGACAACCATGTGGTGCGGTTGGGCCTGATACAGGACATTACCCGCGAGGTCGAGGCCAGGGAGGAATTACGGCAGGCGCACCAGGCGCTGAACGGAACCGTGGAGAAGCAAAACCGCCAGGTCGCCCAGGGCATCGAGGAGCTCAAACAGGAGATCGCCGCCAGAAAGCGCCTCGAAGGGGAATTACGGGCCGTCAACGAACGGATTGCCCGGCAGAAGGATCTGCAGCGGGAATATTTGCGGCAAAACGCGTATGAACTGCGTTCGCAAATCAACGCCCTGGTCACCGAGAGGCGGAACCGGCAGGACGAGGCCTTGTCCTGTACCATCAGCGGGATTTCCGCCATCATCAATAACATGAACGATTTTTTCAATATCGGCGAGGGGCTATCCCCGCTGGTCGAGGACTTCGACCCCAAGGCCGTATTCGAGGGAATCGTATCGGACGTGTCCCGCGCCCACGCGGCTGCGGACGTGGTCCTGCAAGCAACCTTCTCCCCCCGCCTGCCCGGCCGGGTCATCGGCGATCCGCAGCGGATGCAGCAGATCACGCATTCGATTTCGAGCTTCCTGTTGCGGGTGACCCCCTGGGGCGTGATACAACTCGCCCTGGACTATCTGCCGGACCAGCGCCTTCTCAGCCTCGTCATCTCCAGCCAGGCTGCCACCGTGGACATCACGGAAGACTGCTTCCACCCGGGCAAAGGGGCCTCGGCTTGGCAAATTTCCACTGTCGGGCCCATCGTCAAGGCCCTTCGGGGCAGCATGGTCATCGACCGCACCCCCAGCAACGGGAGTCACGATACATGTCAAACAACTTATTGCTATCCATCCGCAACCTCGATGTCCGCTACACTTCGGACAACGGCATGGTACAGGCGGTTTCCGGCCTGAACCTCGATGTCGAGGAGGGCCAGACCCTCGGCCTGGTGGGAGAAACCGGGGCGGGAAAGACCACCATGGCCATGTCGGTCATGCGCCTCATCGCCTCACCCCCCGGCAAGATCACCGGTGGCGAAATAGTATTCGAGGGCAAGGATCTGCTCAAAGCGTCCGATTCTGTCATGCGCAAAGTGCGCGGCGGCAAAATCGCCATGATCTTCCAGGACCCGATGACCTCCCTGAACCCGATCATGCCCGTGGACGAGCAGGTGGCGGAAATGATCGCCCTACACAACAGCGTCTCCAAACCGGAATCCCTCAAGCGGGCGCTGGCCATGCTCGAAACGGTCGGCATCCAGCCCGACCGGGCCGGAGAATACCCGCACCAGTTCAGCGGCGGCATGAAGCAGCGCGTGGTCATCGCCATCGCCCTGGCCTGCAACCCGGCCCTGCTCATCGCCGACGAGCCGACCACCGCCCTGGATGTGACCATTCAGGCCCAGGTTCTCGAACTGATGAAGAACCTCAAAAAGCAGTTCAACACAGCCATGATCATGATCACGCACGATCTCGGCATCGTGGCCGAAACCTGCGACCACGTGGCCATCATGTACGCGGGCCGCGTCGTCGAACAGGCCGACACCATCTCGCTCTACGCCGACCCGAGGCATCCCTACACCAAGGGGCTCTTCGCCTCCATCCCCAACGTCGAGGAGGAGAGGGAGTCCCTGGCCGTCATCCCCGGGCTCCCGCCCGAGCCGACCGACATGCCGCCCGGCTGCCCCTTCCACCCGCGCTGTTCCCACGCCATGGAGCGCTGCAAAGTGGAAACGCCCGCCCCGGTGACCGTGAGCGGCGGGCACATGGTCGCCTGTTTTCTGGAAGGAGGTGCCGCATGAGCGAGCCATTCGTACAGGTCAAGAACCTGAAAAAATACTTCGAGACGCGCAAGGGACCGCTGCACGCGGTGGACGACGTCTCCTTTGACATCGAAAAGGGTGAGACCCTGGGGCTCGTGGGTGAATCCGGCTGTGGCAAATCCACCACCGGGCGCGCCGCCATCCGACTTCTGGAGCCCTCCGGCGGCCAGGTCATCATCGACGGCCAGGACATCCTGCTCCCCTCCCGGCGGGAGGTGAAGGCGCTGCGCTCCAAAATGCAGATGGTCTTCCAGGCCCCCTATTCAAGCCTCAATCCGAGGCTGTGCGTGGCCGACCTTATCGCCGAGCCCCTCGACGTGAAGAACATCGGCTCCTCCGCCGAGCGCGCCAAGCGCGTCCGAGAACTCTCGGACATCGTCGGCCTGAGCAAAAGCCTCGAAAACGCCTACCCGCATGAACTGGACGGCGGACGACGGCAGCGAGTCGGCATCGCCCGGGCGCTGGCCCTGAACCCCGAATTCATCGTCCTGGACGAGCCGGTTTCGGCCCTGGACGTCTGCATCCAGGCGCAGGTGCTCAACCTGCTGGACACCCTGCAAAAGGAAATGGGGCTGACCTACCTGTTCATCTCCCACGACCTTTCGGTGGTCCATCACGTCTCGGACCGCATCGCGGTCATGTACCTGGGCCGCATCGTGGAACTGGCCGACTACAAGACCATCTTCGCCAACCCGCTGCACGCCTATACCAAGGCGCTGCTCTCGGCCATCACCGTGCCGAATCCGAACCTGGTCCACAACCGCATCATCCTGGAAGGCGACGTGCCGAGCCCCATCAATCCGCCCGCCGGATGCCGCTTCGCGGGCCGCTGCTACTTCGACAAGATTGATGCCTGCACCTGTGAAACGCCGGGGCTCAAGGAAGTGGGCCCGAACCATTTCGTGGCCTGTCACATCGTCGCCCGGGAAATGGCCCGGACGGCCTAGAAAAAAACAATCCCGGACCGACTGCATCACAAGGAGCAAGGCATGTCCGAATCAAGAATAGGCATATTGGAACAGCGGTTTGTCCGCTACTGCAAGGTGGATACGCAAAGCGATCCCAACTCTCCCGCCACCCCCAGCACCGCCTGTCAGCTCGACCTGTCCCGGATGCTCGTCGGCGAGTTGAAGGACCTGGGCATCGACGACGCGGAGCTCACGGACTACGGCGTGGTCTTCGGCACCCTCAAGAGCAACGTGCCGGACGGAAAGGTTCCGACCATCGCCTTCGTGGCCCACGTGGACACCGCCCCGTCCTTCTATGCCGAGGGCGTGGTCCCGCTGGTCCATCGCAACTGGGACGGCAACCCCATCGTCCTGCCCGACGACCCGGCCGTGGTCATCGACCCGGTCATGCAGCCGTACTTGAAGAGCAAGAAGGGCGACACCATCGTCACCGCCAGCGGCACCACGCTGCTGGGCGCCGACGACAAGGCGGGCATCGCCATCATCATGGGGCTCATCGACCATTTGAAGGCCCACCCCGAGATTCCCCGGGGTGATATCCGCGTCTGCTTCACCCCGGACGAGGAAATCGGGCGAGGCGTGAGCGACGCCATGGTTCGGGACCTCAAGGCCGACTTCGCCTACACCCTGGACGGGGAAAACCCCGGCGATCTCGTGGCCGAGACCTTCTCCGCCGACAGGGCCGTCATCAACATCAAGGGCGTCTCCATCCACACCTGCTGCGCCAAGGGGCGACTGGTCAACGCGCTCTACCTGGCGTCCAAGATCGTCCACCTGCTGCCCAAGGACCATCTCAGCCCCGAATCCACCGAGGGTCGCCAGGGCTTCATCTTCATGGAGGGCATCACCGGCAACGCCGCCGAAGCCGACATGATCCTGAACCTGCGCGATTTCGAGATGGACGGGCTCAAGGCCCAGGCCGAACTGCTCGAAACCATCTGCGCCACGGTCAACCGAACCGAACCAAGGGCGCGCATCACCTGCACGGTGACCCCGCAGTACCGGAATATGCGCTACTGGCTGAAGGATGATCCACGTCCGGTAGACCTGGCCAAACGGGCCTATGCGGACGAGGGAATGGCGCCCAACATGCTCGCCTTCCGAGGCGGCACCGACGGGTCCATCATGACCGAAAAAGGCATCCCGACCCCCAACATATTCTGCGGCATGCAGGCCCCCCACGGGCCCATGGAATGGGTCAGCCTCCAGGACATGGACAAGGCCCTGCTGATCTGCGCCCGCGTGGTCCGTTACTGGGCCGACGGCGCCGGGGCCTGATCGCGAAGTTTCGGCAATCACACATCGCCCACGCAAAAGGCCTGGAAGGAAATCCTTCCAGGCCTTTACTTTGCCCAATGAAATTAAAGGGAAACCAGGCCCGCGCCCCCGTGGACGCCAGGAGAGTACCTGCGAAAGGCCCGGCCACCGGCCAATTCCGATTCATGGCGCTATGGCATCCGCGGCCAGCCCTTCCGGGGCTCTCGGCGGCTGAATCCAGGCAAGAACAGCAACGATCATAAGGAGACGGGAGAGAGCCTTCGGGCCCCGTCCGCCCAGGTCCAGGCGGAATTCGGCTTGCCGAACGAGCGGTTCACATCCCGCATATTGAACGGCATCCCATAAAAACGGGCATAGAACTCCGTTGCTTCCTTGAAGATATCAAAGGGGCGCTCGCCGCCCCGGTGCATTTCATTGGCGATGTTCATCAGCCCCAATATCCACTTGGGACAGCCGAAGTCGCTGCTCGGAATCGGCGCGGTATGGATGCGCCTGTTCCGCACCGCGTCTATATCGAGGCCTTTCTCCACGCACTCCTGATAGAAGTCCTCCGGCGAGTTGGATATGAACGCAGAAATAAAGATGATTTCCGGGTTCAGTTCCTCAAGCACATTCAGGGGAATGCTCTCGCCAGGGCGGCCGCGGACCGAGATCTCCCGGTTGACGCTGATGCCGTTGCATATTTCCACCAGGCCGTTTTCAAACCGCTCGCCTTTTATACAGAATTGCGGCTTGCCCATCGCATAATAGACTCTGGGCCGGGTATCCCGCTTCCGACACACGGACCGGACCACCTCCGTTTTCGCCGCCAGATAGTCCGCCAGGATATTGGCCGAATCCTCGCGATGCACCAGCCCGCCGAAGAATCGTATCATTTGAACATACGTCTCCACCCGTTGAATGTCGTGATGCAGGTCGTGCATCTTGCCGTTGCACAGCAGATACTCCCAGACCTTGACGACCTCGGCCTTGTCCTCAACGCCTATGGCGATCAGGATGGATTCAACGATTTCAAGGGCGCGCGTAAAGGGATATCCCCCCTGAAAATCCTTTTCCCGAAAGTCGCTGACGTGGACCGCGCCGCGCACATCCAGGGGCTGACCGCACTGAGGACAGGCTATGCCCTCCTTCCGGGGCCAGACGCTTTCTTGCAGCCGCGCCCCCATAGGCCCGTAAAAATCCCGGCTGAAGACCGTCTCGCCGCAAGAGGGACATATGGTGTCCAATTCCTGCGTCCCCGGCGAGTTGAAAACGTAAACATGGGGCAGATGCGCACGCATCAACCGGCTGAGCGCCTCCGTCTCCCGAATCAACGGCTCCTGTCCCGGATCGGCCCCTTCCAAGGGGATGAAACGCATCACCTGCAAAGGAATGCCCGGCGAGATATCCCTAATGACGGTACACAACTCCAACAATTCCTCGGAATTGTCCTTCTTGTGAATGCAGGCGAGCTCAATGTGGACACCGCCCCGGTGGAGCATGCCGATATTTCTCAACACGGGCGCGACGCCCTTGAATCCCGCACAGGCGCGATACAGTTCGTCCGAAAGACCTTTGATCCCGATATTGATGAAATCCAGGACCGGAAGCAGCTTGTTGACGGATTCCTCGGAGAAATATCCGTTCGAAGAGCACCCGACGTAGAGGCCTTTTTCCTTGGCCAATTCCGCGACGGCGAGAAACGTATCGAACGCGGCAAGCGGATCGTTCATCAAAAAGGCAATGCCCAGGCACTCGCACTGGATGGCCTTTTCAACGATCTGCCTGGGAGTAAGCTCTTGCAGCGCCTTGCTCTTGGGGTTCATTTCCCGCACGATCACCGTGGAAATACACCCGGGGCAGTCAAAATTGCAGCCCACGGTGCTGACTTGGAGAAACCGTCCTCCCGGGTGGAAATGCAGCATGGGCATGGTCTCTATCCGTATGGGGCATGCCATGATATATCTGTTCGGGAACAACTCCGAGACAACCCCGTCCCTGTTCCCATAACGACCGCAACGGCCGATGCCGCCCGCCGGGATCGGGCAGGCGTTTTCGCAAATTCCGCACTGTTGAACGGAAGAGTCGCCGGCCATTTCTACTCCCTCCCCGGCTTGCTGATTTCGACCCAGGTGCCGTAATCGTCATCGGCGATGTGGTATGTGCCGACGGCCGCTTGCCGCAAAGCCTCCGCGACAAGATCGCCTTTCTTCCAGCGGGTCCGATCCGCCAGGACTTCCGGGGACCAGACCGGACGCATCGCCTTGACGTCCGCAAGGGTTTGGAGATGGCTGAACCCGCAACCCACCATCGCCTGGCCACCGGGAGTGAGCACGCGAAATATTTCCCTGAAGGCGGACGCGAGGTCCTTCCAGAACGGAATCGACCCCCGGCTGAGGATCAGATCGGCGCTCCCATCGGGCATGGGCAGCTTTTCCACCGGAGCGGTCACCAACCGGATGCGGCCGTCGGGAACGCCATGCCTGGCGCAGTTCTCCCCGGCCATCTCTATGGCTTCCGGTTCGGCATCCAGGGCGATGATCTCCAGATCCGAGATCTTCGACAATTCAATGGCGAGCGCGGCGCTTCCCGTTCCGATATCGAGGCACGTCCCTTCGGTCAGCCCATATTTGTCGATGATCTCGCGGGCCAACAACGGATACATCGCGGCGAAACGATGGTCCTTGGTGTACCTGTAAAAAGACTTGTCCTTTTCCGGTATGGGCATGATCCATTTTCCTCCTTGCCGGGGCGGCGGTCTGGTTTTCGAAAGGCTCGATCACGATACGAGGGGCGACGGGGCGGGCCGGGACCGGTCCACCGCATCGGACGACGACGCGGAAAGTCTCGCGTAAATCACCCCGGGAACGCAGATCCTGAAATTATCGGCATATGGCAGCACAAAGACCCTTGCGCCGTAAAGTTCATACAGGCTTTCCCGCGTGATGACGTCGCCGGGCAGACCGTCGCTGTGGACCACGCCGTTCTTGAGCATGATCACATGATCGGAAACCCAAAGGGCATGGTCCGGGAAATGCGTGGATTTGACGAAGGTATAGCCCTCGCCGCACAATTCGTGAAGTTGCTCCAACAGTTTGAGCTGATTGCCGTAATCAAGCCCGTTGAGTGGTTCATCCAGGATGAGGACCCGGGCCCCCTGGGCCAGGGCGCGGGCGATGAGAGTCAGTTGCCTTTCCCCGCCGCTGATCCGAGTGTATGATTTATCCCGCAAATGGAGAATCCCGGTCTTCTCCAGGGCGTCCAGTGCCTCTTCCTCGTCCTTTTTTGAGAATCGGCTGAAAAAGCCCTTGTGGGGCATTCTGCCCATCATGACCACCTCCATCACCGAATAGGAGAAAGAGGCCCTGTGCATCTGGGGAACATACGCCACCTGCCGGGCAAGGCGCTTTCTCCCTATCTGAGCGATATCCGCATCGTTCAGCAATACCCGCCCCGTTTGCGGTGCGAAAATACCGAGAAGGACCTTGAGCAACGTGGTCTTGCCGCATCCGTTGGGGCCGAGAACGGACACCAGCTCTCCTTTGGCGACGCTGAAGGAGACATCGTTCAGGACAGGGGTGTCGGCATAAGCAAACCCGATATTTTCCACGCGCAACACCGCCATCTACTTCCATCCCTGTTTCGCGTTGCCCATAATGATGGAGAAAAACGGTATCCCGACGAGCGATGTGATGATCCCCAACGGGATTTCCACATTCAGCAAAAGCCGCGAAATATCATCGACGAGCACGAGGTAGATGGCCCCGACAAGGGTCGTCGTCGGGAGCAGGATGGAATTGTTGGGACCCACCAGCATTCTGCCGATGTGCGGGATCACCAGCCCCACCCAACCGATCAATCCGCCGATCGCGACGGTGAGCGCGCTGATTACGGTGGCGACGAAGATGAGGCACAACCGGACCACCCTGACATTGATCCCCAGCGTCTTGGCTTCCTCGTCGCCCATACTGAGCGCGTTGAGGTACCGGGACATGCTCAAGATGCACGCTATTCCGACGAGAATCGGCAAGGCGGTGCAGGCGACCGTCTCCGTATCGACCAGAGAGAGGCCGCCCATGAGCCAATAGACGATGGCGGGCAATTGATCCGTGGGATCCGCCGTGTATTTGACGACCGAAAGCAGCGACGTGAACAGGGAACCGCTTATTATCCCCCCGAGAATAAGCACCGTCAGCTTGTCGCCATTGTAGATTCGGGCCAGGAAGACCGCCAGGCTCACGGCCAGGAGACCGCCGCCGAAACTCAGCAGTTGAACTTCATACCAGGAGTTGCCGATCAACATGCCGAGCGCGGCACCAAATGAAGCTCCGGGCAATACCCCGAGAATCCCCGGGGCAACCAGGGGGTTGACGAACATGGACTGGAAGGCCGCCCCGGAAAGGGACAGGGCCGCTCCGATCACCGCCGCGGCGATCAGCCGCGGAGCACGGATATCAAAAAGGACATTGACCACCAGCTGGAGATGGCTCGGATACGGAGTCCCGTTCGGGAAAAGACCATGCCGAAGGACCAGTCCTATTTCCCGCAGGGAGATGGGATACTTCCCCAATGTCAGGGATACGGCCAGGCAGAGGACAAGGCCGAACGTCAACCCGGCCAGCAACAGGGACCGGCTCCTCCAGCCGCGAAAAAAATACGCTCTCGTCTTGGCGAAAGGTCGAAGCCGTCTCATTCGACGACGCTCATGAGCTGTCGCGCGTCCTCGGCAGAGATGTCCTTCTGCAAAAACAGGTCAAAGAATTCGCGGCATTCCTGCTCCATGTCCCAACCGAAACGGCCCGGATACAAGATGTCGGCGACCCATTTCAGTCCCAATATCCGCATAAAGGACGGTGGACGGTCAAACCAGTTGAAGGGTGTCCGGGGGATAAGATAAACGCGGTGATTCTTGACCGCCGGGATGCTTTTCCATCCGTCGGACGAATAAACCCTTTTATAAAAAGCGGGCTGTTCAACGAAAATGACCTCCGGCTGATAGGCTATCACCGTTTCGAGGGTCACCTTTTCCTTTCCATATCTGGTCAGGACGCCTTCGTGATGCACATTGATTCCGCCGGCAAGGGGGATAAGCTCGGCATGGATCGATGCCCCGCTCTCCGTCCGCAGTCCGTCATTGCCCTCCGCATAATAGACCTTCACCCGTTCTTCCGCGGGAATTGACGCAGTTGCCGCCTTTGCCTGGGCAAATGTTTTCCGGGTGTACTCGGCGAGCTCTCTTGCCCTGGATTCCTTGCCGAAAATAGTCCCCAGAAGTTCGAACGCCTCCGGATATTGATCCAATCTGTCGATGACGATATTCGCCACCGGGATATGGAACTTTTGGAGAAAGGCTTCGAGCTTCCCGCTCAAGGGATTGGATTTCCGTCCTATGACAATATCCGGGTTGAGCGCGGCGAGCTTCTCCAGGTTGGGCGTCTTGCCTTGGCCGAAATATCCACCGATGACAGGCAGATTCAAGGTGTGTGCATCAAGATACTTGTCGCTCCCCTTCAAGGGGAAATTCAACCCGGCAAGAAGCGCCGGATCAAGCGCATAGACAAGCATGGTTTCAGGAGGCGAAGCGGCATACACCGTCTCTATCGTGTCCGGGATCGTGACGGAACGACCCGTCATATCGGTGATCCGGCGAGCCCACGCCCCTTCGGCAAGCAACAGGACAGAGACGCAGGCCACGGCCGCAAATGCAATCAATCTTCTCGGCATACCGGTCATCACGCGTTCCCCATGTTTGGAGTTTCATCGCCGGGCAACACTTGGCATACGCCTCTCAGGCCTATGTGGTATGCCCTGCCTTCCATTCCGCCAATTCCGTCACGGCGTTGACTGTTTCCGTGATACAAAATCGAGATCCGCCGCAGGCTGGAAACGGTATTTCCCGACGCCCGACCGGACATCGCAAAGCCGCAAGGCCCTGCAAGCCCGGCCGCATGGGGAAAGCGGGCAACCGGGGTCACCCACTTTTCCCGCGGCATGCGGGCACGACCCGGGGGCAGGTACGCCCCTGCTCATGAGCAGAACACGGGATTGCCGCCACGGCCCGCCCAGCTCCGGCGTCAGAAAGTGAACCCGAGACGGGTGACGATCTGATAATCCTCACCAAGCCCATAGCGACTGTTCTTCTCGGGACTGCCGGAATACCCGTTGAGGTCCCGGAAAACGACCAAGGGCACTCCCACGGACAAATTGCTGTTTTCGGATATCTTCCAATGCACGCCGGGCGTGATGTAAATGGTGTGGCCCCCCGAGGCATTGTCGGGCGAGCCGTCATACCAATGGCGCTGCTGGTCCACTCCGTTGAGTTCCAGCTCCACATCGAAGTACTTGTTCAGGGCGTATCCGTATCCCAGGTCATATTTGAACTGGTTGCCCATACGGGAATTATGGGAGCCCTCGCCCGTGACGGTATACATCATATGCGCATCCACCCGGGACCGGCCAAAAAACTTGGTGGCTCCCAACTCGAATTTAGGGTCCCAAGATCCGGTTCCGAGCTGTCCGGCTGGGCCGATATATTCGTGGGTCTTGGAGTAAGGCAAACCGTTCTTATGGTCGGCATCGCCGGTGGGCAGCTTGAGGCCCGCGCCAAAGGCGAGATTCAACCAATCCCCGCTCCGTTGGGTCATCAGTGCGTACCGTCCCATGACCACCACGTCCCCCAGGCCGGAGACATTATCCGTATCCCACGGTTTCGAAAGGTTGCCCGGCTTGCGTTTGACCTGTTTATCCCAATACGGAACCATGACGCGCGCTTCGAAATCTTCGAAAAGACCGGCCTTGGCCGTAAACTGCAAAGATTGATTCAGACGGTCGTACTTGCCGCCGTAATCACCGTTCTTTTTCGTGCTGCCGTTATACAGCGAATCCTTATGTACATAGCGGTACTTGACGTTGGTCACGATCTTCCCCTTGGGAAGCACCATGCCGTTGGACATGTTCACCAGGCCTATACACTTTGGTCCTTTGTTGGAAGATTTTGCGACCGCCTTCTGTCCTGATTCAATACCATCTTTTGCAGCGGACTCCGCATATACCTGATGCAGCCCCCCGACCAACATCAGCCAAGCACAGACAACAAACACCAACACACTCTTTTTCAAAACGACCTCTCATGATTCGCGCCATCAGCCGGACGACTATCCGGGATCAGCTTGTTACACCCTCAAATAGCATAAAATTGCATTAACACCTTACCATCCATGGTGGACAAGAAAACCATTCAACCATCAATACCATCGTCTCCTGATCAAAATAGTATTTACTATATGCAACAAAAAACGATTACTCTTTTACAACAGGCTACATACGCAAGGGCTTACTTTCCGACAACCGAGTCACGGGTTTAGCTATATTCGTGTCGCAACCGTGAAGGCAGGATCAGAAGTGGGTCTAAGAAACAGGCCCACAGTTTAAGGTGGACACAAGAAACTCGACGGAGGCTTTTGATGTCCAAGAAACGGGAAGGATTTACAGTTGAATTCAAGCCCCGTGTAGCCCTCGACGCCTTGACTGGTGAGCGCACGCTTTCCGACAAAATCTAAGCGATGAACAAAGGCCTGAAGCCGTCGATAAGGAGCATCCGTTGCTCAGTGGTCCAACAGTGGCCCCTGCTCTGCAGGACGCAGAGTAAAAGCGCTCTGTTCTTCGGTGTACCTCTAATTTTTCACGACGAAATTCTCCGAGTTTCTGATAGTCGATTTCGCTGGGAAACCCACATTTTGTTTGGACCGAATTCACCGGAGAACGTCATTTTGCCGAAGGTACGCTTGGGCTGGATTGGTCTGGGCGAATCCGCAGTCCTGCGCACCGCCACACCGGAGACATCATCTAATAGCTTATTTTAAATATAATATTTCATCTCACTAAAGGCGTTAATATTTTATTCTTGCAATAATAAATTATTAGCACTAACACAATATTATACGTCGGTGAGAAGGCAAACGCGCCAGTTCCCGTATAAAGATGAAGGAGGTTTCCCCGACAGGCGGTTTTAATTTTGCGTGAAAGCTGAAGACCAACTCGTTGTCCGGACAACATGTGTAATTTATGGTCGAAAATAGAGCTTACACCGAATTTCACGGATGGTTTTCCAGCAAAGCGGGCAGCGCATGTGGTGAATCTTTCCATGCACGCTTTTGTGGAAGCGGAACCAATCGCATCCCCTGTCCCGTCCAATCAAGCAAATCACGAAGATACAATATCAACAGAGCCGTAATAACGGATAAACAGAGGATTCCCGATATGCGCATAATACATTGGAACCGGCGGCCATCGGCATGATGCTCCGCAGGGCCTCTGGCCGGATAATGGCGAAACGGTAGGTTGACAGAAAAAATTCTAAAATTCTGAAAAGGGAAATTATGCAAGCTATAGTAGCGTTTTTTATTCTTGCCGCTCTTTATGCGGTCGGCGATTTCGTGGGAACGAGGACAAAAGCATGGATTCCGTCGGTTTTTGTGGTGGCATGCCTGTTCCTGGTCGGGTACTGGACCTTCTTCCCGGAAAACATTGTGGCGCTTGCCGGCATGGGAGCCCCGCTGGGCGGAATGTTGGCGATTCTGTTCTGCATTACCCATATGGGCACCATCATCAGTGTCAAGGAACTGATGGGCCAGTGGAAAATTATTGTCATCACGCTGGTCGGCCTCACCGGAATGATCCTGTTCTGCTTGCTTATTTGTATCCCCCTGGTCGGGAAAGACTATGTCATCGCCGGACTGCCTCCGCTGTCGGGCGGAATCGTCGCCGCAGTCATGGTGCAGCAGGCGGCGGCGTTGAAAGGGCTGGAAACAGCATCCGTCCTCGCCATCTGCATGTATGTGATCCAGGGGTTTGCGGGCTATCCGCTGACCGCCATATTGCTGAAGAAGGAAGGGAAAAAGTTGCTTAAGGCGTACCGCGACGGATCCGCCGCCGCTGTACAGAGCGTGAACGTGGAGGGAAACAACGGCAAGCTGGCGACGGAAGAAAAGCCCCGCAAAAAGCTGATTCCCGCCGTTCCGGACAAGTACAATTCCACAGCGGTTATTCTTGCCAAGCTCTCTTCGGTCGGCGTTTTGTCCTATCTGATTCAGACGTGGTCCGGTGGAGTGCTGAACATAGCGGTCGTAGCCCTGGTTCTCAGCATCATCGCTACGGAGCTGGGCTATCTGGACAAAGACTCCCTGCATAAAGCCGGTTCATTTGGATTCCTGATGTTTGTCCTGATGATATTTGTGTTTTCCGGCCTTGCGAAGGCAACACCCGCCATGCTCGGCAGCATCGTGCTTCCGCTTGTCACGATCATCCTGGTCGGTGTGACTGGAATGTCGATTTTTGCCCTGATTGCCGGGAAAATACTGCACATCAGCCCATATATGGCCGTCTCCACCTCGCTGACCTCCCTTTATGGCTTCCCGCCCAACTACGTCCTGACCGAAGAAGCCGCCAAGGCGCTGGCGGAAACGCCCGAAGAAAAGCAGTACCTGATGGACGCCATGTTGCCGCAAATGATTGTGGGCGGATTCGTAACCGTTACGATCACCTCCGTTATCGTCGCCGGAATATTCATCAATCTCTTGTAATATGAACAGTGTATTCGGATAAACGAAAAGGAGCCAAGAATAATGTCAATTAGCAATCTGGCCGAACAGTATGACTCTTATATTATTGAAAAAAGAAGATATTACCATCAACACCCGGAATTGAGTTGGAAGGAGGATAAAACCTCGGACGCCATTCAGTCCGACCTGGAGGCCCTGGGCATCGAAACCAAAAGGTTCAGCGGTAAAACGGGTGTTCTCGGTGAGATCCGGGGAAGCAAACCGGGAAAAACAGTCATGCTGCGAGCGGATATCGACGCACTGCCTATTGAAGAACATGCGGATGTGCCCTTCCGCTCACAAAATCCGGGCGTGATGCACGCGTGTGGTCATGACTGCCATATCGCCATGCTGCTCGGCGCGGCGAAAATTCTTTCGGACATCCGTCAGGACCTGTGCGGAACCGTGAAACTGCTTTTCCAGGCTGCGGAAGAAACCTGCCACGGTGCGGAATATTATGTGAAAGAAGGCCTGCTCGACGGAGTGGATGCCATCATGGGAATGCACATCTGGGGAACGTTGGATGCGCCGAAGATCAATGTAGAGGCAGGCCGCCGCATGGCTTCCTGCGATAATTTCAAAATCACGGTACGGGGCAAAGCCTGTCATGGCTCCGCCCCCCATATGGGAACGGATGCGATTACCGCCGCCGCCGCTGTAATCAACAACCTGCAGACGTTTGTCAGCCGCCGCAACAACCCGCTTAATCCTCTGGTCATCAGCATTGGGACCATCCACGGCGGCAATGTCTTTAATATCATTGCCGACAAGGTCGAAATGGAAGGAACTATCCGGACATTCTCCAGAGAGCTTCGGAAGGACATCGAAAGCATTATGCGGGATATGATCGAAAACACGGCGAAGGGCTACGGAGCCGAGGCCAGTCTGGAATACTGGCAGTTTCCTGGTCCCGTCATCAACGAACACGACGATCTGAACCGCATAGCCAAGAACGCCGTCGTGAAGCTCTACGGAGAAGAGAGTCTGGCTCCTTTGGAGATGATGACCGGTTCGGAGGACTTCGCGTACTTCATGGAAAAGATACCGGGCATCTATGCGTTTATCGGCGCAATCAACCCTGAAATTGGCGCAGTTTACGGCAACCACAGCGATAAATTCAAGATAGATGAATGCGCGCTGCACCGTGGCTCTGCGTTTTACGCACAGTTTGCGAAGGATTACCTGCAGGACGACTGAGAGGTCGGAAGTAGGTTGCAAGCCTGAGGATGGAGCCGCCTTGTCGGCCCAACCATGAAGGACAAGTTTACCAAGTGCGCCGCTTGACCCCGTCAAGCGGCGTACTTCGTTAAATTGTCCGTCCCGCAGAAGACCAATGAAACGGCCCGTCGGAAGCGACGGGCGCATAGCCGACATATTCCCGAAATCCGCCATCAGGCACCCAAAAAGGTTCCAAGCATTCACGAACCCCTTAACTCTCTTGTGGTGGAGCTGGAGGGAATCCAACCCACGACATCTTGAATGCCATGCCTGAGAGCAACCACCGAGACTTGCCCTGCGCGTCAATTCGATCCCTTTTCCCCTTGTGTTTCCGGCCAGCTCGAGCAATAATTCTGAGCGGTACGCCGTAGACGCCTTCACGTGCCCCCCCACTCTTTCAGTTCCCCTTTTTGTCCCCCCCCCCGCGACGTTTATTCCCAATTTCCCATTGCGCCTCAAGGCAAGACTTGAGACGAGCGGTCTTGCGTTCGAAGCTCCAACTATTTGAAAAAATCAAAACAGGAGTTCATCCAACGATGACAGGATATATTGTACTTACCGGAGGTCCCGGCTCTGGAAAAAGCACTGTTCTCGAGGCATTGCGACAATTCGGTTATAAGTGCTCGGAAGAAAAAGGCCGAGAAATCATACAACAAGAACTCAAACGGTCGGGGCATGCCCTGCCCTGGCAAGACAAACTGGCATTCCGGGACAAAATGTTGAATGCGGAACTCCGGGCTTATAAATCCTTTCAACACCGCGCTGGACTTACTTTTTTCGATCGGGGACTCATAGACATTTATGGGTATTCGCTTCTCGAAGGCATCGAAATCACCGACGCGCTACTCGCTTGTTGTTCCTCACATCGCTACCATAGCGTGTTCATTTTCCCACCATGGAGGGGAATTTATACAAACGACGCAGAACGCAAACAGGACTTTGCCGAAGCGCAACGAACATACGAATCCATGCAGAAGGCTTATCACCATTTCGGGTATACTTTGACTCAGGTTCCATTCTCCCCCGTTGCGGAAAGAGTCCAGTTCATTTTGCGTAAATTAGGCAAAAAACAACTATAACAAACTCCGCCGCCGGCCAAATGAGCTTTACAGGAACGATTTCTGCAGTCTTTTATTCGACAATCCCAGATGAATAGCTTTGGAATCTTACTGATATCCTTCGTACGTTCTTTATATATTCCACGGAAAAGGCTTAGAAGGAAAACCTTCTAAGTCTTTAAATTCATTGGTGGAGCTGGAGGGGATTGCCCCTACGACCTCTTGAATGCCATACCACAGAGGCGTGTTGGCAATGCTTAGATCAACCTTGCACCACCATCAACCACCAAGGTGGTACCCGTGACATATTGATTCGTCATCAAATAGATATAGGCTTCAGCCACTTCGGCAGCCGACGCAACCCTCCCAGAAGGGAACTGGCTGGCATAGTGTTCCACCTCCTGAGGTTTTGGCGCAATGAATCCCGGGCTAACGGCATTAACCCGAATTGGAGCCATCTCTACGGCCAAGGTTCTACAGAGGGTTTCTGTAGCACTATTTAGCACGGCCATGATTGAATTATTTTCATACACCTTTTCGCCGGCAATACCGGTCGTAAGAAGAATGGACCCACCTGGGCGAATACGACCTTGCACCTTCTGAATAAGTCGACATTGGCCCCAAAACCTCGTTTCAAATGCTTTTCGAGCTTGCTCCAAGTCGGTTTCAACAAAGGACGCCGGGGTGATTGTCGGTCGGGTGGTCATAACAAGATGGTCAATTTCTTTGATCTCTTGCAATACATGATCAAAGCCAGTTTCCGAGGTCACATCCAACGAAAAGGTCTCTATTTCAGGACCAACCTTAGCCACCAGCTCTTCATGCTTTTCGGCTGCAGCCCTGGAGGCGATGACAATTTGAGCTCCGCACCCATGCGCCATCGTGGCAACGGCAAGTCCAAGGCCCGCACTTCCCCCCACAAAAAGTATTTTTTTATTTCTCAATTGGTTTGACATCATTCCTCAATGGATAAACGATTGCTAATCAAAATCAAACAAGTAAATTCTACAATTAGAACAGCTGGTTGGGAATGTATATTCTTTTGTATATCCCACGAAAAAAGGCTTAGAAGGAAAACCTTCTAAGCCTTTATAATCATTGGTGGAGCTGGAGGGAATCGAACCCACGACCTCTTGAATGCCATTCTTGAGGGTCGTCAACAGAATGATCAACTTATCACGTTAATAAAACTGGACTTATTCGCTGCCAAGCCTATTCGTAACTCCCTGTCGCATGCTNAGGGTCGTCAACAGAATGATCAACTTATCACGTTAATAAAACTGGACTTATTCGCTGCCAAGCCTATTCGTAACTCCCTGTCGCATGCTGTGTGGAATGCGCGGAATGTCGCCCTTTTCGCATAGCGTCGTGGGAAAAGCGGACATATAGCGGACACAAACACATTCTCTTAATTCAATATTAAAGCAGCTTACTGATGGCAAAAAGCACCAACCAACAGCGGAAGATCCCCATGAAACCCATAGCTAATGGGAATGGCGCACAGAAAAACACGATTTTGAGAGACAGCTTTGCCGCCCCTCTAAACGAACGAACGCTCGTCCAGGGCATGCCGGGCTAACTATTCGCACCTGTCCCAAAAGCAAACACTCACTTGACTCTACATTTATATAAGCTATACGAATAGCCACATGATACAGACAGGTAGACTAACTACTATCCTCTAAGAATCACTATCAAAAGCGAGAGAACAAACTGTGTCCATGCCGACGGATTTAGTTGAGCAAATGCTTCATCAGCTGAAGACCTCCGACCGATCGGCGAACCTAAGAAGCCTGTCCTCTTCTCTCCGCAGGCAGACTGACGCTCCAGACTACCTCGTATTGCAGCATCTCAGAAAGTTTATGGAAAACGGGGAACTCGAGTGTATAGGCGGGATATGGAAATCGGCCAGCACTACCCCAGCGAGCTCTTCAACGTTTTTGCCTTTCGTCTCCCAAGATACACACGAGGCCATCTGGTCGGGAAAAGTCCGGCCTTGTCCTGAGGAAGAAGAGGACCGAGAGGGGGAGCCCCACGCAAGCCAGGGGAAATGGGAAAAATTCCGCAATCTGCTCAGATACTACATCCAGTGTGTCCGTAATGAGGAAGGAGCGGACGCCCATGCCTATCTCAACCATCTTAACGACAGCTTTATTTTCTTGCGAAGAAGCGGTTTTTGGCAGCCTCGCCCCGGAGTGCGCTGGCAAGCTACCATCCCACTAGGAACACATCTCTCTAACTTCATAGCCCAACTCCCTGGTGTTGGGGATGATTCCACTGTGGTTCTGGGTTACCCGCTTAACGCGTCTTTCAAGCAAGGCGAGAACGGGATTAATGTCAGCGTACTACGCCCTGTTTTCCTCTATCCTCTCCAGGTAGAAGTTGTTGTACAGGGGCTGCGTTTAACAATTGAGGACCCCTTTCCGGAGATCAACCTAGGTTGGTTGGAATATGCATTTTCCCGTAAGGCGGGCCGGCAGCGCAATTTCCTCTCCGCATGTGGATTCATGCGCACAAGGATGCCAGAGGATGGCAATATAGAACGAGAAAAGGGTGAGGCGGCCCCAAATCTGGATGTGTTGACTTCTGCCCTATCCTCATTTCTTCCTGATAAAATTCGAGAGCGACTCGACTTAAGCGACATCCCGGACATGCCGCTCGAAGAACCCTTTGCAAACGGTATCTACAATCGAGCCGTCGTCATGTCGGCGAAACGCACGCGCTACAGCCGACGCTTGTTGCAGGAACTTTCGATTATATCCAACGCCCCGGACGAGGTGTTAGACAGCACAGCTTTGGCTTCGATCTTTACGGAACGCACACTTCCCGTTGCGATACCGGACGAAAACAACTCGGTGGAAGGCGTGGTGACCGACGTTTTCCCTTTCAATGCTTCTCAACGCCAGGCAGTAGCCTCATTATTACAACGGGATATTTCCGTGATCACCGGCCCCCCGGGAACCGGCAAGAGTCAAGTGGTGGCAGGGACAGCCGTCAATGCCCGTTTTAGAGGCCAATCTGTACTCATAGCCAGCCGGAACCATAAGGCCATTGATGCCGTCGTTCAACGATTGGTCGATCCCTCAGGATGCCCCATGGTGGTCCGCGCCAACTCCAAAGAGGATCCCAGTCTACGCTATACCTTCGTTTCGGCCATACGAGATATGCTGACGGCCCAGCCGGACTACGCTGCACGGGAAACCGCTGGACAAGTTCTCGAAGACTTGTCGGCCCGATTGAAGGAACGCGGCTGCGAAGCTGATACCGCAGCTAAAATACTACGAATTTCAACAACGCTCGGCGCAATCGAGAGCCGACTTTCCTATCTGCACAGAGAATTGCCCAAGGAACTGCCCGAATACTTGGACCCAAAACCGCACAGCTTTCCGGCTGCGGATGTCCGGGATGCAGCGGAATCGAAACGATTCAGCAACACCGGACAAAAGAACTCACAAATTTCGTCTTGGCCGGGATGCCGTATCCTTTTCCTGTACCTTCGGCTACGCAGACGTATCAAGCATATCCCCGGGATGCCTGTCCTTCCCTTTTGGCCAGGTATCCACGGTCAGAATCTGTTGGGTGAGGCCTTGGGGATGCTCATAAAAGCAGCAGAATATGCCGAACTCCGCTCAAGAGCCCGCGAAATGGAAATCCATGCGACGGAACTGCCAACACTGGAAGAAATTACCGAAAGAATAACTCGTATCGATCAGCGCATGGCGGACATTTTGCCGGGACTTCTCACTTTGGACATAAAACGGCGCATGGGGCTTAGAGACGAGGATACGAGAGCCAAACTGGCCGGCCTGCGTGCGGCATTGAAAAGTATCAACACGGGTCTCGCGGACGGTCGGCTGGATGGACAAGCCGTGCGTGAAATCAGTTCGCTCGGCAAAGAAGTCCTTAACGCCAGCCCGATTTGGGCCGTGACCAGCTTATCTGTCGGTTCGCGGCTTCCGTTTTGTCCGGGACTATTTGACCTGGCGCTGTTGGATGAAGCAAGCCAGTCCGATATTCCTTCAGCCATTCCCATCCTGTTTCGGGCGAAACGAGTAGGGGTCATCGGTGACCCACTTCAACTCACGCACACCAGTCGGCTCAGTCCGGCCAAAGATACATTAATGCGGAAAAATCTCAACTTTGAACGAGTAGAAGACCAACGATTCGCGTATACAGAAAGCTCATTGTATGACCTATGTGCCGGAACGACAGGGGTTGTGCCTATTTTCCTGGACACGACATACCGCAGTGCTGGCGATATCGCCGAGTATTCAAGCTCACTCTTTTATAACGGCAGGCTTCGGGTAGGAACAAACAGCGCAAAGCTCAATCCTCCGCCGGGCGTATCTTCAGGTATTCACTGGACCGAGATTCAAGGCCAAGTCGAGAGCGCGGGGGGAAGTGGCTGTCATTGTCCAGCAGAGGTGAAGGAAATTGTGCGCCAAGTTGAGACATTGCTGGGAGACGGTCGATATCGGGGAACATTAGGTATCGTGACTCCCTTTCGCCAACAGGCCAACCGAATTCAAGACGCCCTCTATGAATCCGGGGTGAACTACCAGGCGTTACAAGACGCTCAGATGCATATCGATACCGCCCATGGTTTTCAGGGAGACGAACGGGACGTAATCCTTTTCAGTCTGTGCGGAGGGCCGGACATGCCGCGGGGCTCGCGCTACTTCCTGCGGGAGACCGGCAACCTTTTTAATGTCGCCGTGAGCCGCGCCCGCGCCGTCCTTCATGTGGTTGGCAACCGCCAATGGGCAGCCCGGTGCGGTATCCCCCATATAGAACGTTTGGCCCGCCCGGAGGAATATCGCCCACCAACTCCCAATAAAAGTCCTTGGTACCCTCATGAATCTCCGTATGAGGAGCTTCTGTATACGGCTTTGGTGAATGCCGGGTTGGCCCCCAAGCCCCAGTATCCAGTACGCTACAGACGCCTCGATATGGCCCTTGTGCGACAGGGAAGTCCTGAGCTTAAACTGGACATTGAAGTAGACGGAGACTGTCACCGAAATTCTGATGGATCCCGCAAGCGGGATGACCTGTGGCGCGACATTGAACTGAAAGGCATGGGATGGAAAGTGGTCCGCTTCTGGACGTATCAGCTCCGCGAGGATCTGCCTGGATGTGTGACAAAAATTATGAAAATGTGGGAGCAGGCATGACCGACACCAACCAAGTCACCGATATTTCTGTCGACCAAAAACAAAAATCTCGAATTCGAAAACCAGTGGCTTTAGATAGGATGTTCCCTCCCTTATGGTTCATGGGAGGACTGATCTTTCTTGTTTCTTTGCTACTCCTTGCCATGGGATGGAAGATTATGGCTCTTGAGGAGGAACGAACGGAATGGCGCACGACTGCAGCTCAAGAGCGTAACGAATTGGCTCTTGCTAAGCAAGAATTGCAATTGCAACAGCAACAACTCATCGAACAGGTGGCGCGGCACCGTGAAATTCTAACACAACTTCCCCTGTTGGAAGAAAAAAGTGTGAACCTCACACAAAAGGTTGCCGTTTTACAATCGGAAAAGGATACGTTGGAAATTCGATTGAAAACGGCCTCCGAGCAAATGACCGCAGCCTTGGGAAAAAATGAAAAGGCCCAGCAGGAGATGCAGGACGCCCTCAAGCGTAGAGATGGCGCGCGAACCGAATTCAACGCCTTGTCCAAACAAACAGAAGGATTGCAGAGTGAAGTGGACGCGTTGTCGCGAAAGGGCAATGCACTGAATGACCGTGTGACCTCCCTGCAAGGACAGCAAATCACTCTCGAAAAGGATATTGCCGAACTGCGACAAACACACGATGAACTGGATACACGGGTTGCCAACCTGAAAAACCAAATCACGGGCAAAACACAGGCCCTTCAGGCGCTTCAGCAGGATGGGCAAGTGTATGCAAGCCTGACCAAGGGATTTCAGGATATTCTAGCCAACTTTAAGAACTTGAACCGCGAAACCGACCAAACGGTCAATAGCCTGAAAACCGAAGCCGAAGCTCTCACCGCCTTGGCTGAAATTAAGGGCAAGGCTGTTCAGGCTGCGGAAGGATTACAGACTGAAGCCGTAAATGCGCACAAAACAGTGGGAGCCTTGGAGCAGGAAAAGGAACGCATTCAGGATGCGACCTCCGAATTAAGTCGACGTGTTGCGAAATTCGCCGAGCAGGCTGAAAGGGTACAAAACCTCGCGGACAAGACGGGGCAGGGTGTCTCGCAATTTACTTCAGTCACCTCAAAGCTTGGCGATGAATATCAAACCATTCAGGAATCCAACCAAGGATTTTCTTCCCAAATTTCCAAGTTGAAGCAAAGCTTGGAACAGATATCTGAGAATACAATTACCTTGGTTGAAGAAATTTCTACGTTGAAGACAGCCTCTGCCTCCGCTGTTCAACTGGGCAAAAAGACAAATCGCTTCGATGCACTGTTGACGAATTTGGAATCATTTGCGCACAAGTTGAATGCAATGGCCTCAGACCTGAAAGACCGGTCTAGCGACTCACCCGGGAAAGGGCAGCAGGCCATTTCAGACACTAACAGTAAACCTCAATAGCCGGAGATAATAACAAAATGCATGCTTCCCTTTTCATTCCCGCCAGTCTCTGGTTGCTGTGCGCCGCCCTGGTTGTGACTGTGTTACTCTGTTTTTTCTTTATGCATTTCTTTTGGCGCAAAAGGCAGCGGGCCTTTCTTCGGGACGGAGAAGATGTTGTCGAGTTAGCTGCGCGAAAGGTACAGACCGAAGCCGATGTTAAAGCCTTACAGGACTGGATCGCACAACAAAAAGACGAGTTGCTGCGTTTAACCGGGGAACGGGAGGAACAGGAGCGTATCCGCAACGAGCTCACGGATCTGGAACAACGATGTTTGGCCAAGGATCAGGAAAACGAGGCCTTGCGCCAAGAAGTGGGCGAATTGGAGAACCGGAAACATATGGCCGCTCAAACATTGGAGCAGCTTCAAAAACACATCGGAGATATCGAAAGCAATCGAAGTCAGGCCGAAGCATTGAAGCGCGACATCAAAGAGATGGAAAATCGTCTGGAGGAATCCCGAGGCATTTTGGCCAAAGTACCGGAAGCAGAGATCCGTCTAAATGTTTTGAACAGGGAAAAGACCTCCTTGGAGGCACGTATTCAGGGCCTGAAACAGGACGCTGCCACAGGGAATGCGACTTTGGCCAAGATTAAGGAGGAGCTACAGAGCGCCGAAGGCGAGCTTGATACATTGAACGAAAGCCGTAAGGAACGCGCTCAACTGAATGTACTCGTAGACTCGCTACGTTCCGAACAGAACGCGCTGGAAAGGGACGTAAGTAGGCTTGAGACTTCGATCGAATCGTTGGGTGAGAAATCCCAAAAGTTGACAGAAATGGTCGATGACGGAACGTCGGCCTGTGAGGATCTGGGAAGACAGCTTGCCGTAAAAAGAGAAGAACTCGATCGGACCCAGGAGGCTATCCAAAAGCTTGAAATCAGAAAAGACCGTTTGGAATCGGAGGTTGAGGGACTGGCTGGAGCCGACACGGGGGCTGACAGCGAGGGAGATGACAGGCGGTATGCCGACCTCCTTGTGCGTAAAGCCAATTGCCTACACCAGAATGAATTTGACGAACCGTCGCGTGAGACTGATGAATACACAGCTCTCCGAGCATTCAAAGAAGATCTGCAGCGGCGTAAACTGTACTTTCCTTCCCGGGTCATCGACGCGTTCCACACCTCACTCAAATGTCAAAAGATCAATCCGCTCACCGTGCTTGCCGGAGTTTCAGGCACGGGTAAGACGTTGCTCCCCATGAAATACGCTGAATTCATGGGACTGCATTCGCTCGTGATTCCAGTGCAACCCAGGTGGGACTCTCCTCAAGACCTCTTTGGATTCTATAACTATTTGGAAAAAGAGTATAAAGCCACGGAGCTTTCCCGAGCTTTGGTGCGCATGGATCCATACAACTACCGGGACGGGAAGACTGACGATGGTTACATTTGGCCCAGAAAACGATTGCTCATGGTGTTGCTTGACGAAATGAATCTGGCCCGTACTGAATATTATTTCAGCGAGTTCCTATCAAAATTGGAACTGCGTCGCCAAGTGGACAACTCAAACGAACCGGCGCAACGGGACAAGGCGGAAGTTGAATTGGATACCGGACCGGGGCGGCAGCAGAGCCTTCGGATTTGGGTACCGGAGAACGTTCTTTTCGTGGGAACGATGAATGAGGACGAAACAACACAGACACTGTCGGACAAGGTTCTTGATCGATCCAATGTCCTCCGATTCGGGAAACCCGACGAACGGCAACAGTCGGGAAATGAGGGACAGCAATCAAATCAACATCATCCGTTTCTCACCTATAAGCAATGGACTGACTGGCAAAGAGAAAGCCGTCCCAACGACTCCTGGTATGATGAAGCCACCGGCTGGATTCGCTCCATCAATAATGGGTTGGAGCGGGTAGGCCGTCCGTTTGGTTTCCGCGTGGAAGATGCCATTCTTCTGTACTTGGCAAACTATCCTGGCGTCGACCATGAGGACCGATACAAGTTGGCCTTTGCCGACCAGATTGAACAGAAGATCATCCCCAAATTGCGAGGGTTAGAGATGGACGACCTCACAATCGGATGCCTTGGAACCGTGGAATCCGTTATCGCCGGCTTGGGGGACGAGGCCCTTTCCCGGACATTCAATACGGCCAAAGACGAAAGCAAGAATCTAGGGATGTTCACTTGGCGTGGCGTGACAAGAACCCTGGATGATAAGGAGTAAGCCGTGAACGGGGCTGCCCCTGTCCTGTTGCACCTGTGGCCTTGGTCTGTGAGCAACCCGGGCTCGAATGAGACGAAGGAGCTTGGTCAAGGCTCCGTGATTGTGCCCTTTTTCGGAAGCCCGGTGTTGTCCGTTATGGAAGACGCATCAATTCTTTTGAACAAAAGGTATGAAAAATTCCTTCCTTTTGGCCCAGCCTATGTGTCCACATTCGGTCGCTGCCAAATCTATCAGGCTCCGCATGGCGTCATTGCAGAAAAGAACGGCGGAACTATTTTTTCTCAGAAAAGCGGCCAGAAGATAACCATCGCCACAGGCTCCTCCTGCGAGGAGATCGCATTGCAAACAGAAGGTGCTGTATCCAGCCTTTCGGAACATGCCGGGAAGCGGACCGAAAGCGTACTTTACCGAACCGTTCTGGCTTGGTCGAACTTCTTCGATGAATGTATTTTAAAATCTTTGGACACCAGCCGCAGCAACAAACTTCCTTGGACGAACCTTTTAGGAATTTTAAAAGAAACCGATGCAAATGACACTGAACCCCGTATGGCGCTCATTGTCCGCATTGCCGAACGATTGAATAAACAATTGCCTTTGATCGTGCAGGCGGCCAGGCGTATCTTGGTACGGGAACGCACCATGGTCCCGGCGCCACGGGTGGCTGAAACGGATACCGCTTGTCTTCGATGGTATGTCCGCCAACCCGGCACCACGTCAGCCCAAAAGGCGGCTGCCAATCACCATCGTCTTTTGGCCGTAACGCGTCGAGAATCCCGGGACACTCTGGAAAATATGGTGCTCAAGGATTTTTTAAAGCGAAGCGGCACCGAATGTCGACGCTACCTTAATTTTGACTGTACCGAGCAGCAGCGAACCCATTCCGTGCGTGGCCGCTACGTGAACGCTTTCGGGCACATGTGTAGGATGCTTGCTTGTCATCCCCAACTGGAACAAATATCGCCTCCTCCGCCGGCCGTTCGTCCCAATTATGTGCTCCAAAATGATTCCCGCTATAAGCAGATTTGGGAATTTTACCTCAGACTCCTGCGCCGCGAGGATGCGGAAGACCGCCTTTGGGACTGGCAGGCCAGAACCTGGGCTGATATCGCACGTATGCTCGTTAATGTAACCTTGATCTCGCTTCTCGAGAATATGGATGGCACCCGGCATTTCGAAATAAAGGAAATTTTGAAGTCTGCATTGTCCGTTCTCCCCGAACAGCGGCTAGGCGCTCGTGTCGAACCCGGCTGCGAGCCCGGTCCTTTTTTGGTTATACCGAATCATAGCGACAACTCCGGGACGATATTGGAAATTGTTCACCCCTCACTGGCCGGAAAACACCACACCACCAAAACTCTGGGGCGTCTGGGAGGCCATCTTTATCTGGTCTTTACCTCTCTGGACGGAAAGCGACAAACGGTTGTCGTGATTTGGGCGGTTCACACGGCGGGCGGGTCACCCGAAACAAGGCCGGCATGGCCCGATATCGCTAATTCCGCATCCCGCGCCTTAAACCGCCATCGGGTTCTTCTCGAAGAAAGAACAAGCGACTTCCCGTCACTGCACGCGTTTGTTCTTGCCAGCGATCTGGAGGCCGAAGAATCCGAAATCTATTCTGCGACAGAGGGGAATGTGCATCTGGTTAGGATTCCGACCGATCAGAAATATTGGCACTCCGCCGTACAGTATATCGCCTTGGTTGTCGAAGAGATCTTGGAGCTGGTGATATGAATCATATTCAAGGCATTTCTGCATTCGGACTCAAGGATTGTGTCGCCACGATGGACAAGGGGTGCACAACAAACGATTTTTACCTCGCTGATGCCGTGCTGCCTCAAAGTGCCTTGGGCCATATCCGCATTGGCGATGATGCCGAAGAAGAACGAATTCATTCCGGTCTGCGCTGGCCTCCCGAAGCGCGAGTGACGCCGGAGGCCCCTTTGCGACGTGTGCCCATACCTGTGGCATGGTCTCTGCTGGTGGATGCTGGGGATCGCCCCGTACGTTGGAATGCCGGGAAGGGAGTATCCATACCCTTGGCAACTATCCTGACGGCCCATATCAAGGGTCTGGTGGCCCCAAACAACGCTTCATCTCCTCTTTCTGAAGAAATCGTCGTTGCAATCCCCGACCATTTAGATGAATTCGGCCAGGAGGCCCTCCTTCAAGCCTTTGGCCGCAGTCGGAACCAGGTGCAACTGCTTTGGCGCCCTGTGGCTGCCGCCATGGCCTGGCTTGACTTGGCCCGTCCCGCCGATCTGACGGACGATGATTTCATGCTCGTGATCTACATGGGACCGGATGGGATGGAATTCACGACCTTCGGCCTAAAAGAAGAAGTATGTAAAGGGCAAAGGTTCGTACTGCCTGTGCGGAACCGTCCTTTGCATGGCCCCTTGCCTGCAGGCTGGGAATGGGCCTGTGCTCTGTCCGCAAAAGCTGATTCGATCTGCCAGGAAGATTACGGGGCCTTTTGGCAAACATTCACCAATTTCCCGGAACTATGGGAAACAATCGCCGGGATAGACTGGGATGTCCACCATCTGCCGCAGCCTTGGTCCACAGCTGAAGGATGGCGCTCTTGGAATCCTGATCAATCATTGCAAGAGCAAGTGTATGATTGTGCATTGGGGCAATCCGAAATTCTACTAAAATTGCTCAGGAAATCCTGTTCTATTCCTCTGACCAACCGCAAGGGGCATGGCCGGACCTGGAACGAGCTTCTGGGCAAAGAATTAAAGACGGCCCTGCTGCGACAAAAAGGGAAATTGAGGGGGGCAGTTCTCTGTGGCCCGTTGGCTCCGCCGCAAATACCCCATTGGCTTAATCAAGAGCTGACTCTGCCCCCTGGGCCAACACCCAAACCGGACAAGCTATGGATACCCAGCACTTGTAACGACCCGGTGGCTGTTGGAGCGAGCCTTTTTGGAGAACGACTCGCGGCCCACCTTCCCACCTATTTAGATACACTGCCAGGTTTGGCCCTACTCACCCAAAAACAAGGGGATTTAGAATGGGTGGATATCGTAAAATCCAGCGAATGCCCTGGTGGACGACCTTATACTGATAGCATTGGCAATCGTTTCTTTCTCCCCGAAAATTCTTCCTCTATGAATATCCATTTTAAAAAAGAAATACGATTGGATAACGAGAAAAAACCTAAAAAGCCTGTTTCCAAATTCCGCAACGAGTTCATACGTCCTATTGAAGACAAGGTCAGAGGACTCGGAAGTGTTGATGCAGTTTTTGCTCATAAGGCTTGGGACTTGCATCCCGAACTTCGCGATTATGCTAGAAACTATGCCAAGTGCCTTTATTGGAAACCCGATCTATCGAAATCTCCTTTTCGGCAAGGAAGCGTTGAATTTCCTGCAGCTCCGGTCAAAAATGTTCACTTGACGGTCAACGTCGAAATGCGCCCCGCAAGTGGCTTGGCTCGAGTTCAATTTGTGCCGGAAAAGGAAGCAGCCCTTATGGGGCGGCCTGTGACTTTCGATTATTCCCGCATGGCTCCCATAGCCGAAGGGGATTTGCCGGAACCTCAACTACGTTGGCCGGAACTGCTACACATTGAAACAACAACCGACACGGGTGCATTTAATGACACTCACATCACTAATTTTCTTCAACTTCCGGACACTGTAAATGATGCTACTTTCATAGATAATCTTGATGCAATGAAAGTCGCAGTTTGTACAGGGGTATTGGCCCCCCACAGCGGTGTATTTCTCAAAAAAATAGATGAAAAAGGAGAGACAAACGTCCTGCAAGGGAATGCTATAATTTCTAAAATTGCGGCTCGCATAGAACGGCAGTCAAAAAGATTCCTTGAAAAAAATCGGACTTGGGTAAGTCAAAATACGCGTATCTTTCTTATTCGTTCCTCTTGGCTTTGGGCTGCAACACCACAACGAGTTATTGGATATATTGAACATTATTTTTTAAATCATGAACAAAACAGATATGATCGAACATGGAATTATCTTGTTGAATCTTCTAGCCGTTGTTTTACCACAGACAGCCAATTCAAAATTATATTTCAGCAGGTCTATAACCGGTCAGTCCAAGACCAAGGAAATCCATTTCCTCTTCCTGTTATGCGTTCTTTAGCTCGCATATTGACGTATCGAGAAACAGCTTGGCAGGCACTCAACAATGCTATGGTTACACATTTTGCCAACCGCACTGCACAAATCATCTGTGCTGAAATCCAACAAAACAAAGTAGAGCAAATTTTTTTCCAAGGCGCTCTTTTTATTCTTGGTCTACTTCGCGTTAGGATGGCCGAGCCCTCTTTTCTGGATCCCGATGAACCATCCGATACCTTCAAAAGAATTGAACACTGTTTATCTGAAGGGATGGAGATCGCCCGCACTCAGGGCAAACCCACCAAGACCGTTAATTTAATCGAACAAATAGTGAATTTTATGTATTCGAAAGGATGTAAAGGGATTATTAGCCAAGTGGCTGCACAGGCTGGAGAATAACGACTTTCATTCGATCAGCCCCCAATAAAACGTTGCACCTTAATCAGCATGCAACGCTCTATGCGTCAGCGTCTTCTTCGTCCAAGGCTCGTCCCTCGGCAAGCGAACGTTCTATATTATTTGTTGCAGACTTATGGATCGCGTCATAAAGCTCATAAGCTGGATCTATTTTACTCATAGAGGCAAGCATTTCTTCGGCGCGCTCCTTCATCTTAATATCTTGCGGGAATGGCTGCCCCAATGTGCCAGAACGACTACCATAAATGGCAGAAGATTGTAAGGATGAGCAGATATCCATATAGGCTTCTCTTCCAACGCTCCTTGCTGCATACAAAATCCGCGAGACAAACGCATGCTCGCTAAAGACAAATGTCTCTGGCACTTCTCTCAACAAGACAGCAAGCACCGCAAAATGTGCGGAGGTTCCTCCTGCTCCCCAAGCTTCAAGTGACGAAGCAAAGGCCTGGCAAGTCAGTCCAAAGAGCCCAACAACCATATCCGTAAATTGATACATAAAATGGTGATCTGAAATTTTCAGTAACGCCCAGTCCAAGACCTCATGAAGCATTACCCCTCCTTCTGGGAGCTCCAGAAGGTTGAGTGACGCTTCGCTATCGACTCCTACAGGTTTGTACGTCCAGTCGTTCAACGTGGTCGCGCGCTCCAACCTTGCCTTTGCCAATTTGAGAACCTGGCCCGGATTCCGAGTTGTTACTCTTGCGAGAAATCTCCGGACAAAGTGGTTGTCGAGGTTGTTGGGGATAATCAAAAGCTGGAGGAGACACTCCAAGTTTTCTTCGTTGATCAAGTCGAACGGGATGTACTGGTCATCATCAAGCCACATAAAGACTTCGCCATCAGAGGCATGTGCCAAAGCCGAATTTCCATGGGCGATAAGGTCGATCGCAAGTCGTTTATCTTTCTGCGCAACCTCTCGCAAAATCCACGATGCGGATTTAAGCACGGCGGCATCCTCCGAACAAAATATTCGTCTAAGAATATCTTTGTCGGCCCCGTTGATTTGTCGTGCCCCAAAAATCCCGATTGCATAGGCTCGGGCGATTAAAGGTAAACAGTTATCTCCGGACTCAAGTAGTGAATGGATACGCTCATGCGCTTTACTTGGCTCATGCACCAACAGCGAAGAAAGCGCAGATGGGACATATCCAGCCAAAGGTGACTCGGGATTCCGTTGTCCTACTGCAATGATTTCCCGAGCCACGGCTGCCTGATTTCTGATCAGCCGGTCGAGAAAGATGTGCGTGGAATGAAGCAGATCTTCATGATAACTCTCTAGGTCAACAAGGCGTTCTTCAAGAAACCAAACCAAATCCACAGCATTCGGGAATGAGGCCTCCAATTCCTTCACCAACTTTTCCTGACGTTGCTCGTTATTATGGAGGCCTTCACGGTCAAGCGGCCAAGTATCATGTCCCCATCCATCCATAAGGACACGAATTACCCGCGTCTCGAGATCGCGGTCGAGTCGAGCAAGAATACATTTTGCGGGCTCGGAAAGAGATTCTTCAGAATACCGAACAACCCTGGATACCGTCTGTCCTAGACGAACCAGGACTATCGCCGGGAGAGAATTCGCTTCGACGACAGCAGTTATACGCGACAATGTGTCGGCGAACTCCTGAAACCAGGCTGCATGGGCTGCGTCCGAAGGCTTATGGTTCATTATTCCTATCGGACCTCGGATAGCGCTACCGAGCAACTTCGCGGCAGCAAATGCCTGCCGGTTGTGACTGCTGACAAGACTTTCGAGGATTGTGTCAATGACACGTTGGCGCATGGAAGCGACTGCTTTGGGGTTCACTCCGTAGGGCGTAAAAATAACCGAACGCTTTGCGGCCTCGGAAGTATGACCTTCCGTCGCAAGCGATCCTTTGAGGACGTCAAATGGCGTTGCCACTTCGGTCCAGCTGTCCCTATAAGGCACGAGGGAAAGCCCGAAATCAACAACCGTTTCGCAGTATGCGATTGCCTTTCCTGGCTCAGGAGTCGCAAGCTCCGTGAGCAGTCGAAGTGGATGGTTAGGATGTTGGTGCATTGGCCTCGCATCTCCTTTCCCGACATCCCACAACAACTCGCATGCGTTAGGCAAGAATTTGAGATTATATGACGCATTACGAATCATACGACAGACGTATTCGTCGAGGCCATGCCCTTCTTCAACGAGGCGCTGGGCAAATCCCAAAGCTTGGCGGGGCTGAAAGTAGGCAACAGAAGCCGCAGCCTTCACTTGAGAATTTTGATAGCCGTTCTCCCATTCAAGATTCGACCAAATTCTATCAAGCAAATGGCTCGCAGAGGTGTCTCCCTTGTTACGACGCCAATCGAGTCTACCGAGATTAAGAAGTATATGTTCCTTATGCTCAGGAATGGTCGCATTGAAAATGGTTTCAGCGTAGCCGTTGGATTCACCACTTGATGTAATACAAGCCCTCTCGATTATTGAATCAGCAAGTAGATCCGGTGACAAACGGTACAGCGCACCTCGTTTGAACAGGACACCAGAGTCTATAAGGAGCCGAGCCAGCCGCGACGCGTCCGGGGCATTAATCCCTTCTTTTTCACTAAGAAGTCCTCTAACATGAATATCATCAGGCATCATCGGCTGAATTAAAGCAAGAATGCGCAGCATTGCGCTGATGCGTTCTCGATCTTTCCCCTGCGCAATATCCCTTGTAATTACTTGCTCATAACGTTTGAGTACGGCTGCACTGAACTCTTCATTCGATCCTAAAAGCTCGGGGTGCAGTCCCTCCTTCGCAACGATTTGCGCTCCGACCACCACAGCAAGCGGACTATCGTACGCCATGTCCGCAATCATTGGCGCAAGTTTAGTGGATGCGCCATGCTCTTTCAGGACTTGCGAGGCGAGTTCGATGGCATTTTTTTTCGTTGGTTTCTCCAGCGGGACAGACGCGACGTACTCCCCCGTTAGCCCTTCTCGAGCTAGCTCCCCTTGGATGACATCTACCCAGTAGGGGCGATAGACAAGCAACAGTCGCGTAGTGTTTCGTTCATCTCCCGCATATCGTATTAATTGATTCAAGTCGTCGCGATCGTGGGCATCATCTACCACCAAGAGCTTTTCCCCTGTTCCAAGGTCTTCTAACCCTTTCGCGTCAATCACCTCAGTTGGAGAAGCTACAGCCACCCGAACAAAAGGATGGTTAGCTGAAAAAGATTCAAGTGCAGAACGAAGCACACGTGACTTGCCGCCACCTGCTGGGCCTATAAGGCTCGTCACAGCCACGTTATGATCAGCAAACGCTGCACTGAGTTGACCAAGTTCTGAACTTCGTCCGACGAGTTCCCATCCTTGGTTAAAAATTCTGCCTTTAACGAGTTGCGGTGTGAAGAAGCCCTTAACGGTAAGCCATGGACCAGGCCCCATCTGTCCGGTCAACGCAAATCGCTGGGAAGGGAAAAAGGTATCGACAATACGGACCTGTTCAGTTTTAGGCAGTGTACGGAATTTGCTCGTTATATCAGACTGATCCCATATATCCCATCCCCTGGCTTTCTTGATCTCCTCTCTTGCTTTAGGACTCGCGATGCGTGAGAGCAGGATGTACTTTTTTTTAGCTGGGATTGTTTGCGCCTTGACGGCTTCCCGCACTTTGGCTGGGCCGAACTGAGCTTCCCGCTTGCACTGAAAGGTAAAATTCGCGCCATCAGTGAATACGGCTTCGAGGTCTATACCACATTGTTTGTGTCCGGTTTTCCCCGCTTGATGAACTTCGGCCTTTTCCCGATACAAGGCAGTTAAAAAATCAAGAGAGAAGTACTCAAAACTCTCGGGACTTAAAGCGCCCAGTGGCAATAGGAGGTCAAATGATACAGAGACGGATTCATGAACTGATTCGCAGCATTGTTGACGCGATTGAGAGTTACCCATTGGATTCCTACCCCTAGTTCTTGTCTACGTTAATGGGCGAAGCGTTGAATTCATTTTATGTGATTAAAAAGATGTTTCTGATTGTTACCCTTCCATTTCTCTCTAGTAAACTGATTCATCAACCAATGAAACAACCAGGCAGGTCAATCGGTATCTATTCATTTTCAAATGAATTTATGACAGATTTGCAACCACCTCCTTCAAATCCATTGAGCCGGAGTCAAATCCGCCATCCCTCTCGCCGTCGCCTGCGGTAATCACGACGCA